>NZ_JAHRVT010000010.1:0-65818 GCF_019090545.1 Cycloclasticus sp.
GTAACATTTTTTAATTTTAATTTTATTGAGGTATTATCATGGCAACAGGAACAGTTAAGTGGTTCAACGAATCTAAAGGCTTCGGCTTTATTACTCCAGAAGATGGCAGCAAAGATGTATTCGTACATTTCTCAGCTATCGCTAGCGAAGGTTTTCGTACATTAAACGAAGGTCAGCAAGTGAACTTCGACGTAGAGAATGGCCCTAAAGGCCCACAAGCTGTAAACGTAACAGCTTAAGTTTCTATTCGTATGAAAAAGCCTCGCTTAATGCGGGGCTTTTTTTTGTCTACACACTTTGTAGGTGTTTTTTAAGGTATGATTGATTTGAGGTATATTTAAGGGTTAGAGGTAATGGCTGATATATTTGATCAAGTTAATGCGGCACTGCTACCAAGTGCATTTATTATATTAATGGGTGTTTTGCTGAGGTATTGGGAGCCTGCGGGTCTTACATTACATGAAACTCGGCGTGTCATCAGTACCTTGGTGATTAATCTGTTTTACCCGGCACTTATTTTTTCTGTTATTCCTAATGTGACCCTATCGGGAGACATTTTTAGTGCTCCGATGGTATCAAATGTAGGTATTGTTGTTGGCATGCTTGCGTGTTGGGTTTTCTACCCTTGGTTAAAACGTCAAGGTTTGGGTAAACCTGAACTGGGCGCGTTAATGTTGGTTTGTGGTTTAGGGAATATTATTTCTCTGGGAGTGCCGTTACTACAGGCGATGCAAGGTGACGAGGCCGCAAGGTTCGCTATTTATGTCGATATTATGGTCATTACACCAATGTTGTGGATTGTTGGTTTGTGGATAGCGATAGAATGGGGTGATAATAACGAGCAAAAGCAAACTCCGTTAAGGTTTATTAAATCATTATTAAGCCTGCCGCCCATATGGGCCTTTGTTGTTGCAATTTTGATGAATATTTATGACATTAGTTTGCCGCTGTTTCTTCAAAAGGGCACCACGATGCTGGGAAATATTACGATGTCGGGTATGTTGTTGGTCGTGGGGATGTCGCTCTCATTTGGTAGCCTAAGGAAGCACAAAGGCATTGCTATTTTGGCGTCAGCAGTAAAGCTACTTGTCGTCCCAGCGGTCGTTTACTTTACAGCAAATGCAACCATGACAGATGTTAAAACAATACATGCGACGGTCTTGGTAGCAGCTACGCCGTCGATGATGGCAACAATGATTTTAAGCGAGCGTTATGGTTTGAATACGGAGCTATTGTCTACTGTATTAGTGGCAAGTACGGCATTATTTTTTATTACTTTGCCGATTTGGTTGGTGGTGCTGTAGGTTTTTTTTCGCTAGGGTCTTTGAGTTGATTTTGTAATTCATCCAGAGATGATTCAACCTCTTTAATGGGGGCGGAAATACTGTTATCGAGGGTGTTTTTAGCACGTTCCACGGATTGTTTTAATTCTTCGACACGAATTTGTTCGTCAATTTCATATTTAACTGTTTTTACCATACCGCGTGCCTTACCGAGCCATAAGCCTGTGGTACGTGCTACACGTGGAAGCTTCTCTGGGCCTATGACCAGTAGTGCGATAATACCAATGAGGCAGATTTCAAAAAAACCGATATCAAACATGCTTTTTAGTGTTAAGAGTGGCTGTTTATTAGAAGAGTTATAGGGGCAGTATAAGATAAACAACAGAGGTTAACCAAGAGTCATCAATCTTAGGTGATAGATTTCCCTTAAAAAAATGATCATGTAGAATGCTGTCTAATGAAAGAATTAGCTTTAATGGGCTTATTGATAGGTTGCTATATAGTGTAAGCCGTATCGTTGAATGCCTTATTATGAGTTGTCGGTAAAGGAACCTATTTGTAGTTATAAACTCAAAGGGGTGGTAAGTATTTATTAATATTGAGGAAAATATGTCTGTTACATTAACTGAAAACGCTGCAATGCAAGTGCAGGATCAATTGAATAAACGGGGTAAAGGGTTGGGCTTACGATTGGGTGTTCGTGAGTCTGGTTGCTCGGGTTACTCTTATGTCATTGATTTTGCAGATGAAGTTGAGTCTGAGGATACTGTTTTCGAAATGCATGGTGTTAAAGTCATCATCAATGAAGACTCGTTGAGTTTTTTAGATGGGATGGAGTTGGATTTTGCAAGGGAAGGTATTAATTCTGCCTTCAAGTTCAATAACCCAAATGTGAAAGATGCGTGTGGCTGCGGTGAAAGTTTTACCGTTGAGCCATAATTTTTTTCCTGTGCATAATTTAGTCTTCGTGATAGTTTTTACGGCTTATTAGCTGATTGCTAGAAAGGGCCGTAATCTGTAGACTACACACATTGTGACAGTTCGCTGTCAGATAACCTAATACCGTGAATTTACACGGGTTTTTCTAAAATTAATTTTTATTGTTGGAGTGATACTATGGCGCTTGAGCGTACTTTTTCTATTGTAAAACCGGATGCAGTTGCAAAAAATGTAATTGGACAAATTTATGCTCGCTTTGAAGAAGCGGGATTAAAAATTGTAGCGTCTAAAATGTTGCAACTTTCTCGTGAGCAAGCAGAAGGCTTCTATGCTGTGCATAAAGAGCGTCCTTTTTATAATGACTTGGTTTCATTTATGATCTCTGGCCCTGTCATGGTTCAAGTGCTTGAGGGTGAAAATGCTATTTTGAAAAACCGTGAAGTGATGGGTGCAACAAACCCAGCTGAAGCCGAAGCAGGTACTATTCGTAAAGACTTTGCAGATAGCATTGATGAAAATGCAGTTCATGGCTCAGATGCGCCTGAAACAGCGGCTGAAGAAATTAAGTTCTTCTTTAATGATGATGAACTGTGCGAACGTCTTCGTTAAACACTGATGAACTCAAAACAAAACTTGTTGAATTTAGATCGTAAGGGTCTGGAAACATTTTTTACTGAAATAGGTGAAAAACCATTTCGTGCGAAACAAGTTTTGAAATGGATTCATCAAGAAGGCATTTCTGATTTTGAGTTAATGACGAATATCAGCAAGGGGTTGCGAACACGCCTTGCTGATATTGCTGAGGTACGCGTACCTGAGATAGTCTTCGAACAAAAATCTGATGATGGAACCTATAAATGGGTGCTTGAGTTAGATGGGCAAAACCGTATCGAAACAGTTTTTATTCCTGAAGAAGGTCGCGGTACCTTATGCGTGTCATCGCAAGTAGGTTGTGCGCTTGAGTGCACTTTTTGCTCTACGGCGACACAAGGTTTCAATCGTAACTTATCTGTTGCTGAAATTATTGGGCAGGTATGGGTGGCGGTTAAGGCGCTAAAAGGTAAAGCCAATCTAACAAATGTTGTGATGATGGGAATGGGCGAGCCGCTACTTAACTTCAACAATACCGTTACGGCCTTACACTTAATGATGGACGATTTTGCATACGGCTTAGCCAAACGTCGTGTCACAGTCAGCACCTCTGGTGTTGTGCCAGCGATGTATCGTTTGGCCGAAGTGAGTGATGCGAGCCTGGCAGTTTCTCTTCATGCGCCGAACGACGAATTAAGAAACGAATTAGTACCAATTAATAAAAAATATCCAATTGCTGAGTTGTTAGAAGCCTGTAAGTATTATATTAAAGGCGAAAAACGCCGAAAAATAACCTTTGAATACGTGATGTTAAGCGGCGTAAATGATTCGGTTGAGCAAGCGCATGAATTAAAGCGCTTATTGGCTGATGTGCCGTCCAAAGTGAATTTGATTCCTTTTAACCCCTTTCCTAATACACACTACAAACGCTCTAGTAATAATGCGATCCACCGGTTTACCAATGTCTTGAAAGAGGCTGGACTGATAACAACAACACGTAAAACACGTGGAGACGATATTGATGCTGCTTGTGGGCAATTGGTTGGCAAGGTGAAAGATAAAACAAAACGACAGCTAAAGAACCAGAGGGTAACCGCGGTATGAATAAATGGATTATTCAAATAATAATGCTGTGTTTTTTGGCTACCCTTGTAGCTTGCCAGCCGCAACACGTTAAAGAAAATAGCGCCTCATCTATCCAAGGCACAGAAAAAAGCCCTGCTGATGTTTATGTATCCCTTGGTGTGGAATATATGAAAAGAGGGATGAATGAAGTGGCGTTAGAAAAACTAAAGAAGGCAATAGATGTTGACCCTTTTTCCAGTAACGCACATAACGTTCTAGCCGTACTCTACGACCGTTTAGGCGAAAAATCATTAGCCGGTGAACATTATAAAAAAGCAGTGACTCTAAGCCCAAGGAACTCAAGTGCACAAAATAATTATGCACGCTATCTATGTAGCATGAATGAATTTGAGTTGGCAGATCAACACTTTAATATAGCAGTTAAAAATCCATTGTATCGGTCTGCGGTGGCGGCGTTAACGAACGCAGGAACGTGTGCATGGAAAGCGGGGCAATTAGATAAAGCAGAAAGCTATTATCGTACGGCCTTACAGCGAAATAACCGTTCGGCTGTGACATTATTACAAATGGCCAAATTAAAATTTGAAATGCAGAACTACTTATCCGTACGGGCTTATCTGCAGCGCTTTAAAGAAGTAAGCAAGCATACACCAGCCTCTTTATGGTTAGGTATTCAAGCAGAAGATAAGCTGGGCGATAGCGATAGTGTTGCCAGTTATATTCTTCAATTAAAACGACTTTATCCAGACTCGCACGAAATGGGCTTGTTAGAAAAAAGTAAGTTCAACCGTTAACAATAACACAAGGCCAATGAGTAAAAAGTTACAAGCCATTCGTGGTATGCATGATATTTTGCCCGATAAAACACCATTGTGGCAGCGATTAGAAAAAGCGATGTCAACAGTGTGTCAACAATACGGTTATTCAGAAATACGCATGCCGTTAGTTGAAAGTACGGATTTGTTTTGTCGCTCGATCGGTGAAGTGACCGATATCGTTGAAAAAGAAATGTACACATTCGATGATCGCAATGGAGACTCACTGAGCTTGCGGCCAGAAGGAACAGCAAGTTGCGTAAGAGCTGGTTTAGAGCATGGTTTGTTTTATAACCAAGTTCAACGTTTATGGTATCAAGGCCCTATGTTTCGTCATGAACGTCCGCAAAAAGGGCGTTATCGACAGTTTCATCAAATTGGTATTGAATGTTTTGGTATGTCGGGCGCAGAGATTGAAGCTGAAGTCATTCTTATGTCGTATAGACTCTGGAAAAACCTTGGTTTAGCAAGCGAATTAACCTTAGAGATTAATACATTGGGTACGCTCGAAGAGCGGACAGCCTATAAAGATATTTTGGTGGCGTACTTTAAGCAACATTTAGAACAATTAGATGAAGATAGCACACGTCGATTAGCCACGAACCCACTGCGCATATTGGACAGCAAAAACCCAGCCATGCAAACATTAATCGAATCAGCGCCACAATTAATAGATTCTTTAGGTGAGCAGTCCACGCAACATTTTGAAACGTTGCAAGGCTATTTGATGGATGCAGGTATTCGATTTAAACATAACCCACGGTTGGTTCGAGGTTTAGATTATTATTCACACACGGTGTTTGAATGGACCACTACATCACTAGGTGCACAAGGAACTGTTTGTGCTGGTGGTCGTTACGACGGTTTGATCGACCAACTGGGTGGTAAGCAAACCCCTGCTGTTGGTTTGGCAATGGGCGTTGAACGTTTGGTACTGCTGTTGGAGCAGCGTGAATGGCCTGAAGCAACACCCTTGGCTTATATCGTTTATCAAGGTGAGCCGGCTAGAAAAGAAGCGATACAATTGGCTGAACGTTTACGGGATCAATTGCCAGAAGAAGGCATTGTTCTTCATTGTGGCAATGGTAGCTTAAAAAGTCAGTTTAAAAAGGCAGACAAGGTTGGTGCCAAGTTCGCGCTCATTCTAGGTGAAGCAGAAATTGAAGAAAATAAAGTGAGTATTAAGTTTTTACGTGACAGACAAGAACAACAACAAGTGCCGAATAATCAAATAGACGCATTTTTAAAAAATAACAGTTAAAACGGAAAAGATGATGGACACTTATCAAACAGAAGAAGAACAGGTTGAACGGATCAAAAAATGGTGGGCAGATAACTCTCGTTCACTTATTGCTGGAGTCGTGTTGGGTTTAATAGGCCTTTTTGGTTGGCAAAGTTGGCAGGGCCAGCAGCAAAACCATGCGCTGGAAGCTTCAGATGCCTACCAGCAATTGGCCCAATCAATGGAAAGTTCAACGTTTGAAGCGGCAATTGTCTTGGCTGAAGAAATTGATAAAACCTATAGCGATACACCTTATGCAGCGTTGGCTGGCTTGCAAAAAGCCAAAGCACAACTTGAAACTGGTGATCGTAAAGCGGCAGTTGAATCACTAGAAAAAGTGGCTGATTTGGATGGCAATAAAGCCCTTCAACATATTGCGCGTATACGTGCGTTTAGAATTAGACTGGCTGATGGTGATGCGAATGGCGTTGTGAGTGATCTTGAATCAGTGATTTCGGGAGAAAACGGGATTAACCCAGGACAATTTATTGGCCAATACGAGGCATTAAAAGGTGATGCATATCGCCAGTTGGGTAATGTAGAAAAAGCTAGATCTGGCTATATGGCAGCATTGAGAAACGCAACATTAGATAGCCAGTTGATCCAGTTAAAACTGGATGATCTAGGACCGCCGACTATTGTTGACGGTACAGAAACTGTACAAGAGATAGAAAAATGAGTCGGTTAAGCCTAGTTATTTTGCTGCTTTTTTTAGCAGGTTGTGCGGGAATCGTAGAAAAAACCAAATCGGCCGGTAAGAGCTTGGAAAGTGGCATTATCGATATGATGAGCACATCCGAAGAAGATGAGTCTGCACCTCCACGTGAATTGGCTGAAATTGTTGAGGAAGTTAGCCTTACACCTGTCTGGCAGCAAAAAGCAAGTGAAGGCAAAGGCTCTAAATACCTGAAGCTTGAAATGGTCGTGTCAGATGGCAAGCTTTTCGTAGCGGATTTAAAAGGCAAGGTCCTTGCAATAGATCAAATGACGGGTGAACTAATATGGGAAGTCAAAACTGAACTTCCGATCTCAGGTGGCTTAGAGGTGGGTTATGAACATGTCTTCTTTGGCACCACAGATGCTGATGTTGTTGCACTAAAATTAAATGATGGTGATACAGCATGGACTTCACAAGTCTCTAGTGAAGTATTGTCAACACCGAGGTTTTCAGATGGGCTTCTTGTGGTTCGTAGTGTTGATGGCGCAGTGAATACACTGGATGCTGCAAACGGTGAAGAGCGTTGGTCGTATATTCGCGATGTACCAGCATTAAGTTTACGTGGTACCAGTTCTCCGGTTGTTAAAAGTGGAGGTGTTATCTGTGGCTATGCTAATGGTAAATTGGTGGTGTTGCGATTAAAAGATGGTCTGCAGATCTGGGAAACAAGTGTTGCCGTAGCGAGAGGCCGTGGTGCACTATCACGGATGGTAGATGTGGATTCAGATCCATTAGCAGGAGAGCGTTATATTTATGCAGCCACCTTCAATGGCGGGGTTGTAGCCGTTGATGTAAGGTCTGGCCAAATTGTGTGGCGTCGCTCAGAAATGTCGTCATATAAGAAAATGATTGCAGACTGGGTGTCCATTTATGTTGTTGATGTGAATAACCACCTATGGTCTGCTGACCAAAATGATGGCAGCATTAATTGGCTACAGGATAGTTTAGAGCACCGCCAATTAACACCCCTTACTCAAGCTGGAGATTATTTGTTAACGGCTGATTACGAAGGCTATCTTCATGTGATAAATAGCACGGATGGCGCGTTGGTTGGACGTTTAAGAGTGAGTGATGTCGCGATTTCTACAGCGCCTATTATTGATGATGGCTTGATTTATGTGCAAGACATAGAAGGTGTTATAACGGCCTTACGAATGGACACTCTGTCGGTCACGGAAGAGTAAACGATGCTACCTGTTATTGCCTTAGTTGGCCGACCTAATGTCGGTAAATCAACATTATTTAATTACTTAACGCGTACACGTGATGCATTAGTTGCTGATTACCCAGGGCTTACCCGTGATCGACAATATGGGTTAGTAAAACGTGCAGATATCAAATCTCTAGTGGTTGATACGGGTGGAATTACGGCAACTGCAGACGGCATTGATGGCGTTGCTGTAGAGCAGGTCGAGCGAGCACTTGAAGAAGCTGATGTGGTTTTATTTTTGGTTGATACGCGCCATGGTATTCACCCTATTGATGAAGAAATAGGGCAAAATTTACGAAAACTTGGCAAACAAATCGTACTTGTTGCAAATAAAACTGATGGTTTAGATGTTAATACACATATCGCAGAATTTCATAAAATGGGCTTCGATAAACCATGGCCGATTGCAGCAACACATGGGCGAGGTGTGGTTGAGCTCTTAAGACATGTATCAAACATTTTGCCGAAAATAGAGTCATTTGATGACACATTGGCAGGAGAAGGAATCAGGGTTGCTGTCATTGGGCGACCTAATGTAGGCAAATCGACACTGATTAATCGCTTGCTGGGTGAGGAGCGGGTCGTCGTTTTTGATCAGCCCGGCACTACGCGTGATAGTGTTTTTATCCCTTTTGAACGTGATGGCAAACAATATACATTGATTGATACGGCTGGTGTTCGTCGTCGTTCAAAAGTATCAGAAGCCGTTGAGAAATTTAGCATTGTGCAAACACTACGTGCAATTGATGACACGCACGTGGTCATTTACATGATTGATGCGAGTGAAGGGGTGACCGATCAGGATGCGAGTTTGCTCGGAATGGTACTGGAATCAGGACGAGCATTGGTTATTGGTTTAAATAAATGGGATGGCTTGTCGGAAGATCAACGAGAAAAAGTGAAGCGTCAAATTGATGTGAAATTAAGTTTTCTTGAGTATGCGGAACGTTACTTTATTTCTGCGTTGCATGGCAGTGGTGTCGGTAAGTTATTTGAATCAATTGGGGCGTTATATCGATCTGCGATGATTGATATGTCAACACCACGGTTAACCGAAATTCTTGAAAATGCGATCAAAGCTCACCAACCCCCATTGGTAGGTGGTCGTCGGATTAAACTGAAATTTGCACACCAAGGTGGGCAAAACCCACCTGTCATCATCATTCATGGTAACCAAACGGTGTCGGTTCCTGGTAGTTATAAGCGATATTTAATGAATGCCTTTAGAGAAAAGCTAGGGTTAGTGGGAACACCGGTAAGGATAGAGTTTAAATCGCCGGATAATCCTTATGCTAAAAAAACAAGGAAGTCGGCGACAAATATCGAAAAAGGCAAAGTCAGTAAATTAAAAGAGAAAAGAAAAAGCAAACCTAAACATCGATAACTAAACCCTTCTTAGGCCGTAGGGTCACTCGCTTTTTCCTGAATTTTAATACCCTGGCCTTCGTGTTTGAGGTTTAAAAGCTCAGGATATTTTTTAGTACGTTTCTTTAAGCTGTGCCGAATTGAACGAATGAGGTACCTGGTGTTAGTGTCCCAAGGTAAGTCAAATTCATTTTTACAGTGTGTGCAGGTAAAAGTGGCTGTTTCACCATCATGGATAATAGTGGTGATTGTCCAATGGTCGCATTTAGTGCAAAGGTCTTTGATATGCATAGTGATGATTACTTGTTTTTGCTAAGTTTGTGTATATGGTCGCTAATAAAAAATGCAGGGTCAACCTTGCTTTTATTAAGATAAATATTCCAATGCAAGTGGGCACCTGTTACTCGACCGGTGGTGCCAATTTCGGCTATTTTTTGCCCTTGTTTAACAGTGTCTCCTGTGCTGACAAAGGTTTTGTTTAAATGGAAGTAGCCGCTAATCAACCCCTGTCCATGATCAACCAATACTGTGTTGCCGTTAAAAAAATAATCCCCGACGTCTAGAATAGTGCCTGCAGCTGGTGAGGTAACAGGGGTGCCCGTAGGCGCTGCGATATCTAAGCCGCTATGTGGTTTTCTCGGTTGATTATTAAAAAAACGTTTTAAGCCAAACGGACTGCTGAGTCGGCCATGCGTTGGTAAGCTAAACTCAACTTGTGGGGGCGTGTCAGACCAAGTAGATAAGGCTTTAGAGAGCGTTTTTTTCTCGCGATTGATACGCTCCATATCCATTTTATTTGGGTTGATCATGCGTTTATTTTTGGGCGTTTTTTTTAAAGTAATGTATTGAGCTGGGTAGGTTTTATCGCTAACTTCAAATGTCGTGACTTGAGCCGTTTGTTGATCTAGCAATTTATGAGTGCCAGGTTTTGCTGACAAGGGAATTCCAACAATAGCCACCCATTGATTATTTTTAAGTAGGGTTAACACTTTATTATTTTGATAATAGAGGGCCGGCTGTGTTTGAGACTTCAGTGGAATAACGGCAATACCACCGGGTACGGGATGATGTTGAGGGAAAGCGTGCGCCGTTTGCATAAACAAAAGGCTAATAGCGAGTACATAAGCGTTAAGTGTTTTCATGGATACTTTCTATATTGGTTTTCAATACCCCATTCGTTAATTGAATATTGATTTTTTCACCTAAAACAACCTGATGAATATTTTTCACGATTGTACCATCAGCCTCACGCTTGCTGATGCTATAGCCTCGCGCTAAAGTAGCTAAGGGGCTGAGTGTCTCAAGCCCTTTGTTACAGTCGGTAAAACGTAAGCGTGCTTGTTGTAAGTTCAGTTGTATTGGTTTAGGTAAGCGTTGTTGAAGACGTATTAGCCGTTGTTCTAAAGCGTGTGCCTGATGACTAGGGTTATTGTTTAAGAGGCGGGCGCGTAGTTCGGATAGGCGGAGTTTTCGCTGTTGTAAAACACGTTGAGGTGTTTGCATTAAACGAGCATGGTAATCATCTAAGCGCTGGGCATGAGCTTGCAATTGTGCGCCTGGGTGGGAACGCTTTAATCGGTGGTGGAGGTGATTTAAGGTTTGTTTTTTATCTGATAAATGACTCGATAATGTATTTGTTAACTGCTTAGCTAAATAATTAAAATGACTCAGCCATTGGTGTTGGTCAGGGCTGACCCGTTCGGCTGCTGCGGAGGGTGTGGCGGCGCGATGATCCGCAACAAAGTCAGCGATGGTAAAGTCTACTTCATGACCAATGGCGCTAATAATCGGTATAGATGAGTGATAAATTGCTCGTGCAACAATTTCTTCATTAAAGGCCCATAAATCCTCTAATGAACCACCGCCACGAGCGAGAATAAGAACGTCACAATCTTTACGCTCATTAGCCAACTTGATGGCACTTACAATTTCGTTTTTAGCACCATCGCCTTGCACGGTAACGGGGTAAATCAGCACAGGTAAGGCGGGGAAACGGTTATTTAATACGGTTAAAATATCATGAATAGCCGCCCCGCTGGATGAGGTGATAACGCCGACTTTTTTGGCTAATTCAGGCAGTGGTTTTTTATGTTGCTCATCATAAAGCCCTTCGAGTGACAGTTTGTTTTTTAACATCTCAAACTGTTGTCGAAGAGCGCCTTCGCCAGCAGCTTCCATGTGTTCAGCAATTAACTGGAAATTTCCACGAGCCTCATAAAGGCTAACCCGAGCTTTTAAGGTAATGCGCATGCCATTGTCTGGTTTGAAACCTACTTTGCGAAGTTGGGCGCGAAACATGGCACATTGCACTTGGGCTTTATCGTCTTTTAAGGTGAAGTAAATATGCCCGGACACAGGACGAGATAAGTTAGATATTTCACCTTCGATGCAGAGTGTTAAAAATGTTCCCTCAAGCAAAATTCGTGTTTCCCGACACAACTCGGAGACGGTATAAATGTGTGTATTGTCGCGCATAATGTCGGAAAGCTATCTATTAGATGATTATTAACGGAGCATACCTTATAATGAGCTGCTTTTTCTACGACAAGCCCGAGATAATATGCGATTCGAACAAGAAGCTTTAACATTTGATGATGTTTTGTTGGTGCCAGCTCATTCTACGGTACTTCCTCGTGATGTCAGCCTGACAACACAGCTTACACGTGGCATTTCTCTAAATATTCCTATTCTATCTGCCGCGATGGATACAGTAACTGAGGCTCGTTTAGCCATTGCGTTGGCTCAAGAAGGCGGCATCGGCATTATTCATAAAAACATGACGGTTAAGCAGCAAGCGCTAGAGGTAATGAAGGTGAAGCGTTTTGAAAGTGGTGTTGTTAAAGACCCGATTACTGTTACGTCCGATACGACCATTCGAGATGTTATTGCAATAACCCGTCAACACAATATTTCAGGTGTTCCAGTTGTTAATGGCACAGACCTTGTGGGTATTGTAACCAGCCGTGATTTACGTTTTGAAACGCACCTAGATGGCTTAATTGAATCAGCGATGACGCCTAAAGAAAAGCTGGTTACTGTTCAAGAAGGGGCGAGTAAAGAAGAGGTCATTGGTCTGTTGCATAAACACCGTATTGAAAAAGTGTTGGTGGTGAATAAAAACTTCAAACTTTGCGGCATGATTACCGTTAAGGATATTCAAAAAGCTAAGGACTATCCGAAAGCATGTAAGGATAACCAAGAACGTCTTCGCGTTGGGGCAGCCGTTGGAACGGGGCATGGAACAGAAGAACGCATTGAAGCTCTAGTTGATGCTGGGGTTGATGTGGTTATTGTTGATACTGCCCATGGGCATTCTCAGGGCGTTTTAGATCGTGTTTCGTGGGTAAAAAAGAATTACCCCGATTTGCAAGTTATTGGTGGCAACATTGCTACCGCTGATGCAGCCTTAGCATTGGCAGATGCGGGTGCCGATGCGGTTAAAGTAGGTATTGGTCCAGGGTCTATTTGTACCACACGTATCGTTGCCGGTGTTGGTGTGCCACAAATTACAGCAGTTGATAATGCTGTTCAGGCATTGAAAGGAATGGGTATTCCCGTTATATCTGATGGAGGCGTACGCTACTCTGGCGATGTGGCAAAAATTATTGCTGCTGGCGCCAGCTCGGTAATGTTAGGTAGCCTACTTGCAGGTACAGAAGAAGCACCGGGCGAAGTGGAGTTATTTCAAGGCCGTTCCTACAAAAGCTATCGCGGTATGGGCTCATTAGGAGCGATGTCTCAACAAGAAGGGTCAAGTGATCGTTATTTCCAAGAAAGTAGTGATACTGAAAAGCTAGTGCCAGAAGGTATTGAAGGTCGCGTGGCTTATAAAGGCAGCATGGTCAGTATTGTACATCAGCTTATTGGCGGCTTACGCTCTAGTATGGGGTATACCGGCTGTGAAAGCATTGAAGAGATGCGGCATAAAGCAAAATTTGTTCGAGTTACCAGTGCTGGCATGCGTGAAAGCCATGTCCACGATGTGACGATTACCAAAGAAGCACCAAATTATCGTGTTGAACGATAATAAAGAGGTTTAGTTTGAATACACAGCAACACGAAGATATCCATTCTCATAAAATTCTAATTTTAGATTTTGGTTCGCAATACACACAATTAATTGCTCGACGCATACGCGAAATAGGTGTGTATTGTGAAATTTATCCATACGATGTTGAATCGCAATCGATTCGCGATTTTAAGGCGAATGGCATCATTTTGTCAGGTGGCCCCGAAACTGTTACAAATGGTGATGCGCCCCAAGCGCCCAGCATTGTTTTTGAATTATCTGTGCCTGTCTTAGGTATTTGTTATGGCATGCAGACAATGGCGGCTCAAATGGGTGGTCGTGTTGAGGCATCTGAGGTTAAAGAATTCGGTTATGCCAGTATTCGAGCACGTGGACATACAGAGTTATTAAGAGATATTGAAGATCATACCACGCCAGAGGGTTATGGCATGTTGGATGTGTGGATGAGCCACGGCGACAAAGTGGTTGAGCTGCCTGAAGGTTTCAAATTGATGGCAAGCACCGAAAGCGCTCCTATCGCAGGTATGGCTGATGAGGATAAACATTTTTACGGCCTACAGTTTCACCCGGAAGTAACGCATACAAAACAAGGAGGGCGAATTTTAAGTCGCTTTGTTTTGGATATTTGTCAGTGTGAGGCATTGTGGACGTCAAAAAACATTATTGACAGTAGTATTGAATCTGTTCGCGAACAAGTTGGTAACGAACAAGTGGTGTTAGGTTTATCGGGTGGTGTTGACTCTTCTGTTGTTGCTGCGTTATTGCATAAGGCGATTGGTCAACAGCTGATCTGTGTATTTGTTGATACGGGTTTGCTTCGTTTAAACGAAGGGGATCAAGTAATGGCCATGTTTGCTGAACACATGGGGGTTAATGTTATACGTGTTAATGCCGAACAACGCTACCTTGATAAATTAAAAGGTGTTTCTGACCCTGAAGAGAAAAGAATTATTATTGGTAATCTATTTGTTGAAATTTTTGATGAAGAATCAGCAAAGTTAACCAATGCAAAATGGTTGGCCCAAGGCACCATTTACCCGGATGTTATTGAGTCAGCAGGGGCTAAAACAGGTAAGGCGCATCTTATCAAGTCACACCATAATGTAGGTGGCTTACCAAAAGACATGAAGTTAAAGCTGGTTGAACCTTTACGTGAGCTTTTTAAAGATGAAGTTCGGCAAATTGGGGTGGAGCTTGGCTTACCATCGGATATGGTCTATCGTCACCCGTTTCCCGGTCCAGGCCTTGGCGTAAGAATATTAGGTGAAGTAAAAAAAGAATACGCAGATTTATTGCGTCTGGCCGATGACATCTTTATTAGCGAATTATATAAACACGACTTGTATCATAAAACTAGTCAGGCATTTGCGGTGTTTTTACCGGTTAAATCAGTGGGTGTTACTGGTGATGGTCGGCGCTATGAATATGTTATTGCATTACGTGCAGTTGAAACGATCGACTTTATGACAGCGCGTTGGGCGCAGCTTCCTTATGACTTTTTAGGACATGTGTCGAACCGTATTATTAATGAAATATCAGGTATTTCCCGTGTTACCTACGATATTTCAGGAAAGCCACCTGCCACGATAGAGTGGGAATAACTCCAGAAAACAGGTAACAGGCTGAATGAGTTTAAAATATTCAGCTTGTTACCTTTACTTCTTGTGCTATTAAGCTGTGTTAGGCAAATTCTTTCAACACTATAATTCGTGATACTCTTGCCCTTAAGTTAGGGGGTGAATAATGCCTATGCCGTGTCAAAAGTGCTATGTAGGGCACAAAAAATCGACAACTCCCTAATATTATTTAAAGCGTGTGGCAAAAAAATGCTATTTTGACCATAGCTACACCCTCATTGTATTGAACAGCACTACATAAGCGAGGGTTGGCAGAAAGCTTTATATATGCAGGCCTTTATGGAAGCTATGTGAAGTAACGCCAACATGCCACAAGATCAGCAGGAGTTTTAAAGATGAGTAATAAGTCCAGCCATAAACCAAGCTTGAAATGGCCCGTAAGAGTAAGAATTTTGCAGGCCCTCGTTGTTACGGTTGTTATTGGCCTAGCTGCTTGGCTGTGGTGGCTTGCACAAGCAAAGGGTTTGCCAGAAGGTTTTGCTGCAGGTAATGGGCGGATCGAAGCGGTAGAGATAGACGTTGCGGCTAAGACCGCAGGTCGGGTCAAGGATATTTTGGCTAACGAAGGTGATTTTGTCCAAGCTGGGCAGCAACTGGCAAGGATGGATGTGGCGGTTCTAGAGGCGCAACTGCGCGAGGAAGAAGCGCAACTGAGACGTGCACTTATCGGCATTGAAACCGCACAAAGCCATGTAACCCAGCGTGAAGCTGAGAAGCGGGCAAACGAAGCATTGATTGCTCAGAGGAAGGCTGAGCTTGATGCCGCGAAGAAACGCCTTATCCGTTCGCAAGAGTTAGTATTGAAAGGGGCTGGGCCTGTATCACAGCAAGATGATGACCGCGCCGCTTTTCAGGCCGCGAAGGCCGCCGTAAGTGCTGCTGAGGCTCAGGCGGCTGCCGCACAAGCTGCTATAGGGCGAGCTAAATCTGATGTTATTGGAGCAGAAGCTTCTGTGGAAGCGGTACGAGCGGGCATCCAGCGCATTCAAGCAGATATCGAAGACAGCGTCCTGAAGTCGCCGCGTGATGGCCGTATCCAATACCGTGTTGCACAGCCGGGCGAGGTGCTTTCTCCGGGGGGCGTGGTGCTGAACATGGTCGATCTAGCAGATGTTTATATGACTTTCTTTTTACCGACCGAGCAAGCTGGACGTGTCGCTTTAGGTGCCGAGGCTAGGCTCGTACTAGATGCAGCTTTGCAATATGTTGTCCCAGCCAAGATTTCCTTTGTTGCCGATGTGGCGCAGTTCACTCCCAAGGCAGTAGAAACGGAAGAAGAGCGTCAGAAGCTAATGTTCAGAATTAAGGCGCAGATTGACCCGCAACTGCTCAGGAAACATCTTTACCAAGTCAAAACCGGCCTTCCCGGTATGGCTTATGTACGGCTCGATTCGCAGGCAGGCTGGCCCCCTGAGCTGCAAGTCAAGCTGCCAAAATGAATCAAAATAACAGCGAAAAGACGAATAAGCACGATCAGTTAGCTATACCGGTTGCCCGCTTGCAAGCCGTCACCTTACGATACAAGAAGGCGCATGCGCTTGACGGCATTAACCTTGATATTCCAGCCGGTTGTATGGCTGGGTTGATTGGCCCAGATGGAGTTGGTAAATCGAGCTTGTTGGCGCTGATTGCCGGCGCTCGCGCAGTTCAAGATGGTAAGGTCGAGGTACTTAGCGGTGATATGGCGAATGCGCGCCACCGACGAAGCGTGGGGCCGCGGGTTGCTTATATGCCACAGGGCCTGGGGCGCAACCTCTATGCGACACTGTCAGTACGTGAGAACCTCGACTTCTTTGGTCGTCTGTTTGGGCATGACGGTGACGAAAGGGCGCGTCGAATCGAGGCGTTAACCGAAGCCACAGGGTTAAAGTCGTTTCTCGATAGAGCGGCAGGTAAACTTTCAGGTGGAATGAAGCAGAAGTTAGGCCTTTGTTGTGCATTGATTCACGACCCGGATCTCCTGATTCTTGACGAGCCGACTACCGGTGTCGATCCGCTCTCACGACGCCAGTTCTGGGAGTTGATTGACAGAATCCGTTTCTCTCGCCCCGGCATGAGTGTGCTAGTGGCAACCGCCTATATGGAGGAGGCAGCTCGCTTCGACTGGTTAGCCGCGATGTATGGTGGCCAGGTATTGGCTTGTGATAGCCCCGAAGGCTTGTTACAGGGTCAAGGAGTGGATTCGTTAGAGGCGGCATTTATCCAGTTGTTGCCAGAAGACAAACGACGAAACTATCGTGCTGTGGACATACCACCGCGACTGAAAGATGGTGCGGATACTGCGATTGAGGCGCAAGATTTGACCATGCGATTTGGTGACTTTACTGCGGTAGACCATGTCAACCTGCGTGTCCCACGAGGTGAGATTTTCGGCTTCCTAGGTTCGAATGGTTGCGGCAAGACCACGACCATGAAGATGTTGACAGGTCTTTTACCGCCGAGCGAAGGCCGGGCTTGGCTGTTTGGACAAGAGGTGGACCCACACGATCTTGCAACGCGCCGCCGCGTTGGTTATATGTCACAGTTCTTTTCGCTGTACACGGAGCTGACGGTACGACAGAACTTAGCGCTGCATGCCCGGCTGTTTCATGTGCCCGCCGCTGATATTTCGCGACGTGTGGAAGACATGATTGAGCGTTTTGACCTAGCCACCGTAGTGGATAGTTTGCCGGGTGGATTGCCTGTTGGTCTTAGGCAACGTTTATCGCTAGCGGTGGCGATGATCCACAAGCCAGAAATGTTAATCCTCGATGAGCCGACTTCGGGCGTCGACCCAGTTGCGCGCGATGCTTTTTGGCGTATGTTGGTTGAGCTGTCGCGTGATGATGGTGTGACTATTTTTATTTCTACCCATTTTATGAACGAAGCTGAACGTTGTGACCGTATTTCGCTGATGCATGCGGGTCAGGTGCTGGTAACTGACACGCCTGATGCTTTGATCAGGCAGCGGGGAGTGGAGACATTGGAAGAGGCGTTTGTGGCGCATTTAGAAGAAGCATCGGAGACAGAAACTGCTGAAAAACAAGCAGATGAGAGAGCATCGCTCGATTCAATAAATGCCTCGACAGCTCACGTTGAGTCGAAGGGTTGGCGGCGCTGGTTCGACTCTCGACGGATGATCAGTTATGCCCGACGAGAAGGGTTGGAGCTGCGCCGTGATCCGATACGGCTGACCTTAGCATTGGTCGGTAGCGTGATATTAATGTTCGTGATGGGCTACGGCATCAGCCTAGACGTGGAGGACCTTACGTTTGCGGTGCTAGATCGAGATCAGACGGCGATGAGTCGCGACTATACACTTAATCTTGCTGGCTCACGCTACTTCATTGAGCAAGCACCGATTACCAATGTTGCCGATTTGGATCGGCGAATGCGCGAAGGCGATATCAGTTTGGCCATTGAAATTCCGCAGGGCTTCGCGCGCGACATCGCCAGGGGGCGACAGGTCGAGATTGGTGCCTGGATTGATGGCGCGATGCCATCACGAGGTGAGACTACTCGAGGTTATGTGCAAGGGATTCATGCCCAGTGGCTCGCGACCAAGGCGCGTGAAGCCGGCTACGCTGAGGCTTTGGCAGGTCTCGTTAATATTGAGACTCGGTTCCGTTATAACCCAGATGTTAAAAGCCTAGTTGCTATGGTGCCGGCTGTTATTCCGCTTTTGTTGATGTTGATTCCGGCGATGCTCGCGGCGCTCAGCGTGGTCCGGGAGAAGGAGCTTGGCTCGATTACCAATTTTTATGTTACCCCAACAACGCGGCTCGAATTTCTGCTGGGTAAGCAGCTGCCTTATGTGATGCTATCTTTTTTGAGTTTTTTATTGCTGACACTGCTTGCGGTGACTGTTTTCGGTGTGCCGCTGAAGGGTAGCTTTCTGACCTTAGCAATAGGGGCACTGCTTTATGTTGGTTGTGCAACTGCGGTGGGTTTGCTGATCTCTACTTTCATGCGCAGCCAGATTGCGGCAATCTTCGGTACTGCAGTATTGACCATCCTGCCAGCAGCCAATTTTTCGGGCATGATTGATCCAGTGTCATCTTTAGAAGGAATGGGGCGGATGATTGGTGAGGTTTACCCAACGACTCATTTTTTAACAATCGCACGGGGTACTTTCTCAAAGGCGTTGAACTTTTCCGACCTGCATGCGTCTTTCCTTCCGTTGGTATTGGCTGTGCCGGTGTTGATCGGCTTGTCTGCCGTAATGCTTAAGAAGCAGGAGCGATAGTCCATGCGTCTTGCTAATATTTTCCACATTGGTGTTAAGGAGTTGCGCAGTGTCGTGCGTGATCCGATTATGCTTGTGTTGATCGTTTATGCCTTTACCGTTTCAGTTTACACGGCCGCTACGGCCATGCCGGAGAGTCTCAACAAGGCGCCGATTGCGGTTGTAAACGAGGATCGCTCTCCGCTGTCATGGCGTATTGTTAGTGCTTTTTACCCACCGTATTTTGTTCCGCCTGACGTGATTGATCAAGCACAGATGGATGCTCGCATGGATGCTGGCCTTGACACCTTTGCACTGGATATTCCGCCGAACTTTCAACGTGATGTGCTAGCGGGGCGGCGGCCAACGATTCAGCTTAATGTTGATGCCACGCGGATGAGCCAAGCCTTTACCGGTAGCCGATATATACAAACCATCGTTGCTGACGAAGTACAGACCTTTGCGCAGCGCTACCGTGAGGTGCCTGAGTTGCCGGTCGACTTGGCGCTACGGGCGCGATTCAATCCCCAGCTTAATAAGTCGTGGTTTGGTGCGATTATGCAGGTCATCAACAACGTGACGATGTTGTCTATTGTTCTTACTGGCGCGGCGCTGATTCGCGAACGCGAGCACGGCACCGTCGAGCACCTGCTGGTAATGCCGGTTACGCCTTTTGAGATTATGACCAGCAAGGTCTGGGCAATGGGGCTGGTTGTACTTGTTGCTACCGCCTTTGCATTAACCGCGGTTGTGCAAGGCTGGCTGTCGGTGCCGATTCAAGGCTCACTGGGGTTATTCCTAGTTGGCGCGGCATTGCATTTGTTTGCGACTACCTCAATGGGTATTTTCCTCGGCACTGTCGCCCGTTCGATGCCACAGTTTGCTCTGCTACTGATGTCGGTGTTACTGCCGTTGCAGATGCTCTCCGGTGGCTCGACGCCGCGCGAGAGCATGCCGGAGCTAGTTCAATTGGTCATGTTTGCTGCACCGAATACACACTTTGTGATGCTTGCTCAGGCGATTCTCTATCGTGGCGCTGGTTTTGCCGCTGTCTGGCCGCAATTTCTTGCCATTACGGCGATCGGAGTCGTGCTGTTTTCACTTTCGCTATCACGCTTTCGGCGTACTATTAGTAGCATGGCATAAGAAGATTCTCTGGGCGATGAGTGAATGAGAGTAACGGCCTAACTGCTCGATTTACATAAAACTGGTAGCATTTATAGTGGTTATGTTAGTGATGTGGTAGGTTAGTTACATATGAATCAAACGCTCCTAAAGTACAAGTTAGTGTTGCTTCCATTAGTGTTGGTCATGCTTTTAGATTTTGCGTTGTTGGCGATTAACTACTATGTTACTGCTCAAATTGAAGTATCTGCTAAGAACATCAATATCGCGGGTCGACAGCGGATGTTATCGCAGAAAATTATAAAGTTAGCGTCTCTTATTCATAATTCATCGCAGCATCAGACAGTTCCTCTGGGTGATATGGATAAACTGGCTAAAGCAGTTGCCTTATTTGATGAAACATTAAATGCTTTTAGTGAAGGTGGTACGGCTACAGCGGCTTCAGGTGAGGTCATATTTATTGACAAGCTGGTTGATGAAGATGCTAGAGAACGCTTATTTGACGCTCAGTATATTTGGCGACCATTGCATGAGGAATTAAGCTATTTTCTATCATCTCAAGCAGTTTCAGCATCATTTTCCCACCAGATGATGAAGGACTTGGCTAAGCATGATGAAGAACTATTGAGCTTGATGAATGAACTAACCATTAGTTTAGAAGAAGAGGCTAAGGCTGAGACATTTTTTTTAAGAAGTATTCAAACAGCGACAGTTTTACTTATTTTTGTTTGCTTTTGTATTGCTACAATAAGACTTATTCGTAGAGAAGACTATTACGATAATCTGATGGAAAAAACGACAGATATTGTGATTGGGGTTGATGTTAAAACAGCGCTGACCACTTTTGTTAGTGGGTCTGTGGTTGAATTACTTGGCTTCAACCAACAACATTACCTTTTAAAGCCAGCGAGTTTGTTTTTTGTAAAAGAATCGAAAGCTGTTTTTTCGGAAATATTGGAGGCAGTTGATAAGACAGGCCGTTTACCTACTAGTCGGTGTGAGGTGCGATTGCTAAAAAGTGATGATAGTATTTTAGTCGCAGACATTGTGATGCAAACCGCGTTGAGTGAGAACGGCAAAAATGTAGAAGTTACGGCTGCCATTAGAGATATATCGGAAAGGAAAGCAGCTGAAGCCATTCTTATTGAGCAAGCACATAAAGACGAGTTAACGGGATTGCCCAATCGTATTGTGTTTTATGAGTTGGCGGAACATGCGCTTAGTATTGCGCAAAGAAATAAAACGAGACTGGCGATACTGTATATCGATTTAGATCAATTTAAACCTATTAACGATACCTATGGGCACGGTGTTGGCGATACGGTGTTGCAAACAACGGCGAATCGAATTGCTGCTTGCATTAGGAAATCTGACAGTGTTTTTCGTATTGGTGGCGATGAATTTATTGTGTTACTTGAAGGGCAAGTGGATGATGAGGGGGTAAGGAGTCTTGCCGAGAATATTATTCAATCAGTTTCTAACAGCATAATGGTCAACGGTGATAGTTGTCAGATTGGTGCCAGTATTGGCGTTGCATTTTATCCAGACGATGGCGCAGATATTGATGTGTTAACACAAAAGGCAGATAAAGCGATGTATACAGTGAAACATTCAGGACGAAACAATGTGGCCTTTGCTGAATAAATAATGCTTATGAATGATGAGGCTTGGATGCGCAGAGCGATCAATTTAGCGCATAAAGCAGAAGAAGTTGGTGAAGTACCTGTCGGTGCAATTATCGTCAAAGATAATGAGTGTATTTCTGAAGGTTATAACCTGCCTATAAAGAATAATGACCCAACTGCACATGCTGAAATAGTGGCTATTCGTGACGCTGGTCTGCAACTTGATAATTACCGCCTTGTTGATACAACCCTTTTTGTCACTCTTGAACCTTGCGTGATGTGTTTGGGGGCTATTCAACATGCGCGAATTAAACGCATTGTGTTTGGTGCGTTAGATGAAAAAAGGGGGGCTGTTTGTAGTGCGCTATCACTCACTAAAGCTAGTTATGCAAACCATCATGTTGAATGGACAGGGGGCGTGCTGGCAAAGGAGTGTTCTGAGTTATTAAGCGCTTTTTTTAAAAAAAGGCGTAAATGAAAGGGCTATAGGAAATGTTAAGGCAGTTATCAGCTTAATCACGATGGCTTACTATGTTATTTCAACTGTGTTGATTATAGCGCAAGGAAAATAATGGCAAAATACAGTGAAAAGAGGTGGCTTGCTAACGATGGAATGCCTATGCATGCCGTTAGGTGGCAGCCTGATGTTGAGCCGATAATGACGGTGTGTTTAATTCATGGTTTGGGCGAGCATAGTGGTCGCTACAAAGACATGGTTGAATACTATACATCCTGTGGTGTTGAGATTGTTTCGTTTGATTTGCGAGGGCATGGAAAGTCTGGTGGTCAACGTGGTCATAGTGCTGATTTTCAACAAATGATACGGGATATTAAGTGTTTTATAGATGAAGTATCAAATATTGACGTTGCCAAGCCCTGGTTTATCTACGGTCACAGCTTGGGTGCAACACTGAGCATTCAATATGCGCTGTCACATCCAATTGGTTTCAAAGGCGTCGTGTTGAGTTCACCCTTGTTTAAACCTGCATTTGAGCCAGCTAAATGGAAATTACTATTGGGTCGACTTGTGCAAACAGGGTGGCCAACTTTATCGTTATCGAACGAGATAAACGAAGTCGCCTTATGTCGGGATAAAGAGATATTGAAAAGCCGAGCGGAAGATTCTTTAATTCATCACCGGATTTCAGCTCGATTAGGCATTCAAATGCTAAGTGAGGGCGAGCAACTGTTACGAAAAGCCTCAGAAGTGGACTTTCCAGTCTTGTTGATGCACGGTGATGCTGATGCGATCACAAGTCATACAGCGAGTACCATATTTTCTGAGCGCGTCGGTCAGCAATGCCGTTTGAAGATCTGGCAAGGTTTTTATCATGAACTTCATCATGAACCAGAGAAAGAAAAGGTTTTTGAGTACGGTTTAAATTGGATGAAAAGAGAGTTACAGCGCTTGTAACTCGATATTTAGTGTGGCGTCGGTATCAATTTTGTTTTGTTCATCACTTAATGAGTTAGGCTCAAGTTTTTTAAGCATTTTGATATATTGGCGAACATTATCAATATAGGTGACGGGTTCTTTACCACGTGCGTAGCCGTATTTTGTTTTTTGATACCACTCCTTTTCAGCAAGTAGTGGTAGTCGCTGTTTTACATCAATCCATTTGTCTGGGTCGCCGCCTTGTTGTTGGGTCAATATGCGCGCATCTTCTAAGTGGCCAAAACCAATATTATAAGCGGCCAAGGCCATCCATGTTCTGTCGGGTTCTTCGATCCGTTTAGGGATTTTTTTTATTCGAGTTGATAAATAATGTGCGCCGCCTTCAATGCTTTGCTCGGGGTCTAATCGATTAGTTACGTTCATTTGTTTGGCAGTGGCTTTAGTCAGCATCATAATGCCGCGAACACCCGTTGGCGAAACAGCGTGTTTGTTCCAGTGAGACTCTTGATAGGCAACAGCCGCTAGTAATTTCCAGTCAAGATTATATTTTTTTGCAGCTAAATGAAAAGACTTAATGAGCTTAGGGAGCCGAGTGTCAGCATGGTGCCAGAAGGTACAAATTCCAACGTAATCTAATTGTTTAGAATAGCCGAAGTGCTTGTCTTGTAGCTGCTCTAAGACACCGGTGGATTTAAGTTCTGCGAGAAATTTAACCGCTTCATTATATAAGCTGTGGTCTTCACCAAGAGGAAAAGCCCACGCTATTTTTTCAGGTTTTGAAATATCAAAAGCAACGTTTAAGTTGGGAAATTGACCGCGAATGAGTTGAAATTGATTGGAGTCGACGACGGTGTAGTCAAGTATATGATCGTTCACTAGAGAAACTAACTCTAGAACAGTTGAATCGGTGCTTTCTATCCAAGACAGGTTTTTATGTGTTTTTTGAATGCTACGTAAGTTTTCGGCATGACTGGTGTTGGCAATAACTTCTAAAAAAGAACCGCTCAGTTTCGCCACGGACTTAGGGCGACGCGTTCGATAATGATATACAAGCTGTTGCGTGACTTCGTAATAAGGCGGCGTGAAATGTAAGCGTTTTTTTCTGTCTGGGGTGATACTTAGTCCAGCAGCTACAAAATCAGCCTCATCCTCAGTTGATAATTGCACCAATTGTTGAAATTCTTTTGCAATAATGAAGCGTATATTAACACCGAGCTTTTCCGCAAACAGTGATGTTAATTCATACTCAAAACCATGGGTTCCGGCTTCGTCAATGATATACGTTGATGGATCTATTCGCGTCAGAACAACAAGCTCACCACGGTTAAGTACTTTTTCTAATGATGAAGGCGCTGGTGTGCAGCCTGAAAGTACAGACACAGCAAGAAAAATAAAAACGTATTTTATGCGTGAGGGGTTAAGCATAACCGATAGGCTAAAGGGGTTTGTACATAAACGTAATAAATAAACTCTGATAAAGTTTTAGTGTTAGGTAGCTAGATATTAGCAAAAGCAGGGTATTTTACATAACCCAATTGAAAGTAGGGGCGCTCTGAATGAATGCTATAACTGGGTTATTGGTGAGTAATAATTTAAAAAGTTACGACAACCAGATTAGCAAACACTGCCGTGGTGCTAACCTGATTGTTTAATAAGCCGAGGTGAAGCTTATAATTAGAGCCTGCCTCCTGAGTTGAAAGGCTTTAATTACTTAACTACTTGGTTGAGTTCGCCAGAGTCGTAACGAAGTACCATTTCTTCTAGGTTAATGGGTTTAATACTGCTTGCCTGTCCAGATGTTCCAAACGCGTCCATACGATCTTCGCATATACGTTGCATTGCGTCGGTTGATACAGCTAGGAACTTTCTAGGGTCAAAGTTTTTGGGGTTTTCTGCTAAGTGCCGCCTGATAGAACCAGTACTAGCTAAGCGTAAATCGGTGTCGATATTCACTTTTCGTACACCATACTTGATGCCCTGTTGGATTTCATTAACTGGTACGCCATAGGTTTCACCAAGGTCGCCGCCAAAATCATTGACAATTTTTAGCCAATCTTGAGGAACCGATGAAGAACCATGCATTACAAGGTGAGTATTAGGCAGTCTTGCGTGGATCTCTTTTATGCGTTGAATAGCTAAAGTATCGCCAGTTGGGGGTTTGGTAAACTTATAGGCACCATGACTGGTGCCAATGGCGATAGCCAATGCATCAACCCCCGTTTTTTTAACAAAATCAGCAGCTTCCTCAGGGTCGGTTAGCATTTGTTCGTGTGTTAAAACGCCAGAGGCGCCAACTCCATCTTCTTCACCTGCTTCACCAGTTTCAAGAGAACCGAGACAACCGAGCTCACCTTCAACAGACACACCACAAGCGTGCGACATTTCAACTGTTTTCCTAGTAACCTCAACATTATATTCATAACTACTGGGTGTTTTGCCGTCAGCTTCTAAAGAACCATCCATCATGACAGAGGTAAAACCTAACTGAATAGAGCGTTGGCAGATGGCAGGGCTGGTGCCGTGATCTTGGTGAAAAACCACAGGAATGTGTGGGTACTGTTCAACCGCAGCGAGAATTAGGTGTTTTAGAAATGCTGAACCAGCATATTTTCTTGCCCCGGCAGAACCTTGAATAATAACAGGACTATTAGTTGCGTCTGCTGCTTGCATAACAGCATGAACCTGTTCCATGTTATTGGCATTAAAAGCTGGTACGCCGTAGTTGTTTTCAGCAGCGTGGTCGAGTAGTTGGCGTAGAGAAATTAAAGCCATTTGAAATCCCCTTATAGAATTAAGTTGTTTGGTGACGAATGAGTGTTATTCGTTGATAAGGCTAGTTTAACTTTTATGGCAGCGTGTTTCTATTTTAATAATGTTTCAACTATAAAAAAACCACTACCGAGTGGTAGTGGTTTCCAACATAGACTTAATTTGATGTTTATTTTTTTGGTGTTAGAGCCGCTGCGCTTTCTTTAACAATGTTAAGTACTTGCTCGTTATAAGCTTTCGTGTCTTCGAATAAAGATTTGCTATCAGCAACAAATTTTTCAAGGCTTGATTGAGCGAGTTCGACTTGCTCTTTGGCAAAAGCATTAAGTGCCTCAGGATTATTAATGTTAGTTGCTGCTTTGATGCGGGCTTCAGCTAATTCGGCATAGTTTTTAGCAGCTTCTTGTTGTGCCGCGGCCATTTTTTTAAAATGAGTTTTGTTTAATTCAATTAATTTAGTGATAGGGGCTGCAAAAGCATTAAAGTCGTTCATGAAATTTCTCCAAATAAGGTTGAGTAAATCTAATTTAAAACAAAGGTTAGAAAGGCCAGTTTAAAGTAAAATTTATTGCGGCGCAACATTTGTTTTGTGAGGTGCTTCAACCCTAATAAAAGGTAGCTAACAATAGTTAATTAAAGAAACAAAAAATAATCAGGCTATTTTTTTGTTTCTTTATCAATTTCTTTTTTTAGCTGAACGGTGCTTTCCTGAAAAAGTTTAATTACTTCAGCGTTATAGCCTGTCATGGTTTCAAACATAACACGGCTGTTATCTACCATTTTTTCATAGTTACTTTGGGCGAGTGCCATTTGATCGGTGACAAAACTAGCTAATGCAATAGGGTCTTTAATTTTTGTTGCAGTTTGCATGCGTTGCTGAACAAGTTTTTTATAATCTTCGGCTGCTTTTTTTTGAGCGTCCATGAGGGTGTCGAAGTGATGAGTATTTAATTCAACAAGTTTTGATATAGGTTGAGTGAAACTGTTTAAGTCCTTAATCATTATGATCTCCTGATAAATTTTCACTAAATACATGACGAATACTTTTTTGTATATCTAAGGCAGCCTGCTTGGGATCTCGAGCATCACGAATAGGTCGCCCAACTACAATATGGTCGGCTCCATTATAAAAGGCTTGTTCAACGCTGACGACTCGTTTTTGGTCGTCATCTGGCTTATTATCGACGGGTCGAATACCAGGCGAAACAACCAAGAAGTTTGGACCTAATGAGTCCCGTAGTCCTGGGGCTTCTAGTCCAGAAGAAATAACACCATCACAACCCAGTTCAATAGCTCGTTTGGCGCGTGAGGTGACGAGTTCTTCAACATCGCATTTAAACCCTAAGTCATCTAGGTCGCCCCTATCTAAACTGGTTAAGACGGTAACAGCAAGAACTTTCAGCTGGCCTTTTTGCTCGGCGGCAGCCTGCATAATGGCGTTGTTGCCGTGTATGGTGACAAAATCAACTTTCTTATCGCTAAGCTGTTTAACAGCACGACCAACTGTTGCAGGCACATCAAAAAATTTGAGATCAACAAAGATGCGTTTATTTTGTTCATTGAGCCAGTCGATTAGCTCAAAATAATCACCAGACATGAATAACTCAAGTCCAATTTTGTAGAAAATAACGCTGTCGCCTAATAGCGTGACTAACGCTTTAGCCTGTGGAATATCAGGGACATCCAAAGCAACGATGAGTCGTTCATTAACAGGAATAGGTTTGTTAGAAAGCCATGACATGAGGCGCCGCTCCATAGTGTTTAAAGTATGGTGGATATTATAACGCCCTGTCGCCCGCTTGCCGATGGAAATTTGTCATGGCATGGGTTAAGCAAATATTCAGCTTTTTGGTTATGATGTACGTTATTAATGATAAGACAATAGCTAGCATGGCGAAGTATTTAAACTAACATTATAGCTAGATAAGGAAGCCGTTAAATTAGGGTTTGGATTATGGGCATAAAAAAACATAAAAAGGGTTTAGGCCAGCAATTAAACCTTGCTTTGTTGATAGGAGCTATTTTTTTATCAGTCATCTCATCAGCTTTAATTTCATATAAAGCCTATGAGCAAGAGCGGGCCGATTATGTTCAACACGGTAAGAGAGTAGCTGAAGCTTTAATCGATCAGCTTTCAACTCCTTTTTCTGGCGGTATTGAAGAACTATTAGGCTATTTAGCGACCCCTTTTTTTAAACTTGAGGGTGTGCAAAGCATCATTATTTTTGATGCAGATTTCAAAGAAATATCATCGGTCAAAAAGAACACAGAGTATGAGTTAATAAGCGGCTGGCAAGATGTTGACTTGGAGGGAACGAGGCTAGAGCGTGAGACGGAACAAGCCTTTTACTTTACCGCTCGGCTCAATAATAATGGGGAAATACCTGCTGCATACTTAATGCTGATACTTGATAAGCCGTCCTTAGTTCAGTATGCCCAGACACTATTTGTCGCCAACGTAGGCATTATTATTGCGGTTGCGTTGGTTTTATTAGTACTGATGAGCTTGCTAGTTCGGCGTTTAACAAGGCCGTTAAAAGACTTTTCATCGATCATGATTCAAGCAGCATCAGGTGAGATCGGGCTTAGAGCCGAACATGAGGTTGCTGCGGAACTTGGCCATATGTCTGAAGCGTTCAATCAGATGATGAAGGTGCTGGAAACGCGAAGTAGTGAACTTGAACAGTCGAGGGATCAAGCCGTACAAACAGCTAAAATTAAATCAGATTTTGCAGCGAACCTAAGCCATGAAATTAGAACGCCACTTAATGGCATTTTGGGCATGGTTAATTTGCTCAAAGAAATGGGCTTGCCACAGCATCAGCATGAATACCTTGAGGTAGCGAGTAAATCAGGTGACTCCTTATTGCAAATGATCAATGATGTGTTGGACTTTAGTAAAATGGAATCGGGGAATTTTCAGCTGGCACTGGAGGATATTGATTTAAGGTTGTTGCTTGAACAGCTAGCGTTGTTATATGCAGAGAAAATACAAGTTAAAGATTTAGAGCTTTGTTTGGATTTGCCCACCGACAATGTAATGTTTGTTCGAGGTGATGCGGTAAGGATTCGACAAGTCATCAGTAATTTATTAAATAACGCGGTCAAATTCACAAGCCAGGGGCATATTACTTTATCAGCAAAAATTGTGTCATCCTCAAAGGGGCGTTCTTTGATTGAGATAGCAGTGACTGATACGGGTATTGGAATACCGGAAGGCGCATTAAGTGAAATTTTTAGGCCTTTTGGTCAGGTCAGTGCAGAAACAACCAATCAATATGGTGGAACCGGACTTGGATTGACGATCGTTAATCAAATGACAAAGTTAATGGGGGGTTCTGTATCGGTTACTAGTGAAGTCAATGAAGGGTCAAGCTTCAGAGTATTACTTCCAATGCAAACGCATAATATTTCCTTCGAAGAACCTGCCGATGAGGTTGAATTATTGAGTGGAAAACGGGTGATGTTAATTGAACCGTTTGAAGAAACTCAACATTATCTTGAAGGGATGTTCGATGCGTGGGGGGTTGAATGTCAAATAGTTAACAGTTTAGATGAGGCCATTTTCATCCTAAAGGACGAGTTAAAGTCGGGCAGAGGGTTGGATAGCTGCCTGTTTAATGTTGATTATAGTTTGGGGGATATGACTGCGTTTTTAGCGAGTTTTAAGGCGAATGAGGAATTTTCTGGTACAAAGTTAATTCCGATGGTCCGGTTTGGCAGCAAAATTAGCTCTGCAGACGAAAGCTTGCCGTTATTTGTAGGATCAATTGACCGTCCTGTACGGTATGAGAAGTTACGGATGACATTAATAGATGTATTCTCTGAAGGTAAGGGGAGCACGTCAGCGGAGATTGGGAAAAAACCCAAGATCAAGACATCAGATGTTTTGCAAAGTATAAAGGCCCTAGTTGTCGATGATAATGTGACTAACCAACTGGTAGCCGAGGCAACACTAAAGGAAATAGGTATATCGTCTGATGTGGCCAATGATGGTCTTGAAGCACTGAATGCTTTTAAAGAAAAAAACTATGATCTGATTTTGATGGATTGCAATATGCCAGTGATGGATGGGTATGAAGCAACTAAAGCAATCCGGGCGTTAGACCTTAAGTACCGGCAGCCGATTATTATTGCTTTAACGGCGAAAGATCAACCAGGTGACTTTGAACACTGTATTAATAGCGGGATGGATGACTATTTATTAAAGCCGTTTCAATTGTCAGCGTTATTGGCCAAGCTTGAAAAACTATTCGGTTTCCCTCTAATAGACGATGAATCATCAGGTATAGAGCTTGAAGTGTCGGAAGGCTCAGTAATTGTTGAATCGGCATTCAAGGAGCTCGTTGCTAATACTGGCAGTGGTATTCAACAAATTGTTCAATCCTATCTACTCGATACACCTATCTATATTGTTACCTTAATTGCCGCAATGGAGGCTGGTGATACAACAAAGTGTTTGGATGTGGCGCATAAAATTAAGGGCAGTTCACGTAACTTGGGGGCGGAAGATTTTGTATCTGTTTGTGTTGAAATAGAGGAGGCCTGGTCTCGTAACACTGTTGATGAATCGATAATTGCGCCATTAGCTGAGCGGTTAGAAACAGAGTTCACCTTGGTTGAAGCATCTTTGAACAGCAAGTTAGCGACGTTAGAACTTTCTGATACAGAACAAACAAAGCGAACGAAAGAAGTGGTGTTAATTGTTGATGATGATCAAAGTACGCGAATGACGGTAGCAAGTGTTTTGGAGCGCGAAGGGTATCAAGTTGAACTGGGTGCTAATGGTCGTGATGCAGTGAGGTTGTTTGAAGTGTTAAGGCCTAATGTGATTATCATGGATGCAATGATGCCCATTAAAGATGGTTTTGAGGCCTGTCGAGAAATCAAGGCAATGCAGGGTGGTTCGGATGTTCCAGTGCTTATAACCACGGCCCTAGAAAGTGAAAAATCTGTGGATTTAGCCTATGAAAGTGGCGCCGCTGATTTTGTACCCAAGCCGATAAACTTGTCAGTTTTAAGACAGCTAGTGAGACGTTTGTTAGACAAGCAGTTTGCTGATCAACATGTACATAAATTAGCTTATAAAGATGCATTAACGGGTCTACCCAATAGAACTGCTTTTGTTGAACAGTTTCAGCAAGAACTTGAACATGCCAAGAGAAAAGATTCAAAAGTGGCGGTTTTCTTTATTGATCTAGATCGGTTTAAAGATGTTAATGACAGCATGGGCCATGAAGCTGGTGATATTCTGTTGAAAGCGCTATCTGGGCGGCTAAAAAACTGTATCCGCTCAGGAGATATGTTGGCACGAATCGGTGGTGATGAATTTGTGGTTGTATTAAGTGATATGACCGGTAAAACAGCACCTGACCAGGTTGCTAAGGCCATGTTAAATGCGCTAAAAGAACCATTTAGCCTCGCCGGGAACGAGGTTTTTGCAGGGGTTAGTATTGGTTTGGCAATATACCCGGATGATGGTCTATCAAAAGAGACGTTGTTGAAAAATGCAGATACGGCGATGTATAGAGCAAAAGCCGCTGGGAGAAATACTTACCGTGCTTATACGCAGGAAATGAGTGAGGTATTAGAGCAAAGAATGCGTATTGAAACTGAGCTACGGAAAGTGTTGGCGGATAATGAGTTATCGCTGTACTTCCAACCGAAACAAGACACATCAACAGCGGAAGTGATAGGCTCAGAAGCATTAGTTAGGTGGGAGCACCGGTTAAGAGGAATGGTATCACCAGCTGAGTTTATACCTGTTGCCGAAGAAATGGGGCTGATTAAAGAAATTGGTTTGTGGGTGCTAGACACCGCGTGCGCAACAGCAAAAAAGTGGCAATTAGAATATGACTACTATGGCACTGTTGCAGTTAATGTATCCGCGGTACAGATGGCAGAGGAAAATTTTGTATCATTGGTTGGTATGTGTTTGGCTAAACATGAATTAGAACCAAAATACATAGAATTAGAAGTAACTGAAAGTATGGTGTTGGACAATATTGATGCGATGTTGGAAAAATTAAACGATATTGCAGCAATGGGCGTGAGTATTTCTATTGATGACTTTGGTACAGGGTATTCATCATTTAATTATCTTAAGCAGTTACCAGCGAACACCTTAAAATTGGACATGGAGTTCATCAAAGAGATACCAGAAAATGAAGCTGATATGGCTGTTGTTGATGGAATGATAGTGTTGGCACATAATTTAGGTATGAAGGTTGTGGCTGAAGGGGTTGAAGCACAAGATCAATATGATTTCCTAGCAGAGCATAGTTGTGACCTAGTTCAGGGCTATTTAATTAATAAGCCACTGTCGGAAGACGAATTTATCGCAGAGTATGCCCGTTCAGCTGAAGAAGTAGGTCGCGTTTAAGAAGCGTAACAACTGATCGTTAATGATGGCAGGCCTGCAACGGGTCGGTTATCCTAATGGTTTATTTTTAATAATAGAGTTTTTCGTGCATATTATTTACTTACATGGTTTTTGCAGTTCTGTAGATTCCTTTAAAGCGCAGTTAGTTAAAAGCTATATTGAGCGAAACAATGTTCATACCTTGTTTTTAAAAGATTTACCCCCTTCTCCAGCTCAAGCGATGTCCTTGGTTGAGGCGCACATAGCCTCGTTAGATGATCAATATTGGGGTGTTGTTGGTAGTTCTTTAGGGGGCTTTTATGCAACGTATTTAAGTCAAAAGTATGCCAAGAAAGCAGTGTTAATTAACCCCGCTGTTGATGCGCATTTGATACTTGAAAAAGCCTTGGGGAAGAATACTAATTATCATACCGGAGAGAGCTTTGATTTTACTCAAACGCATCTCCAGGAGTTGCAGCAGTTACACTTACCAAAGCTTCAGCAAGCGCAAAACTTACTGTTACTCACCAAAGTGGGTGATGAGGTGTTGGATTTTCAAAAAGGGGTTGATTACTACCAAGGTAGCGAGCAAGTGGTGCTTGAGGGCGGTGATCACGGCTTTGCTGATTACGAAAATTATTTAGAGAAAACATTCGACTTCTTAACTTCATAAAAGGTTAAGTTTCATCATAAATCGGTTGTTATACAGCCACCATGTTTCAAATCGGCATGGATTAATTGAATTAGGATAGAGAACATGATTGAAGGCCATTTAAAGAAAATGCTCAGCACCTTGAGTAACCCTGTTGAATATGTATTGCCCATCGGTGATGAGCGTATTGGCTTGAACCAATATTTGGGTAAAACCATCGCGTTAACCTATGAAGGTGAGATCAACTGTCTAAATTGTGGAAAACGAACAAAGAAAAGCTATAGCCAAGGCTTTTGTTATTATTGTATGACTAAGCTGGCTCAGTGTGATTTATGCATTATGAAACCTGAAACGTGTCACTATCACTTAGGTACGTGTCGAGAACCTCAATGGGGCGAAGAGTTTTGTTTTCAAGACCACTTTGTTTATTTAGCAAATTCATCTGGCTTAAAGGTTGGCATTACTCGCCATACACAGGTGCCAACGCGTTGGATTGACCAAGGAGCAACACAGGCCTTGCCCATTTTTAAGGTGCGAACACGTCTACAGTCTGGTCAAGTTGAGATGGCTTTAAAACAACACGTGTCGGATAAAACTGATTGGCGGAAGATGTTAAAAGGCCAAGCGGACCATAAAAACCTATATGAACATAGAGACCGCCTTATTGAGGCTGCAGCCTCTGAGTTAAGCAATATTCAGGCGGCTAATAAAGACGGGGATATAGAGTTAATAAAAGATGCTAAGCAGGTAGAGATTAATTACCCCGTTGTTGAATATCCTCAAAAGGTTACCTCCTTTAATTTTGATAAAACAGCTAGGGTCGAAGGCCGTTTAATGGGCATAAAAGGACAATATCTAATATTAGATAGCGGGGTCTTAAATATAAGAAAGTTCACCAGTTACAAGGTTCAATTTGATGCATAAAACAGACAAGGCGCCTAGCGTCATTATTTTTTCACAAGGCGATGAAGTGATTACAGGTGCTTTGGTAGACACCAATGCTGCTTTTTTGGCTGATCAGTGTCGCTTGCTAGGCTTCGATGTTATTAGGCATATTACTGTTTCGGATGACTTAGCAGACTTGGTTCAAGTGCTTAAAGAAGTAGATGCGATGGCTGATGTTTGTTTGTGTACAGGTGGTTTAGGGCCAACACAAGATGATTTAACCGCCGAAGCCTTTGCTCAAGCCTTTCAAGTAGAACTTGAAATGGATAGTGAGGCTTTAGTGATGATTGCTGAGTTTTTCGCGCAATTAAAAATGCCTATGGCCGATGTAAATAAGAAGCAAGCACTGTTGCCCACAAATTCGACACGAATTGATAATCGTTGGGGAACGGCGCCTGGCTTTACTGCCGTCGGTCAGCAGTGCCGGTTTTACTTTATGCCAGGTGTACCGTATGAAATGAAACAGATGATGGAGACGTTTGTGTTGGCCGATTTACAGCGCCAATTTAAGCTGGAGCAGCCCCGTTTGATTACATTTCGAAGCATGGGCATGGGAGAGTCTGATATCCAGCAAGCCGTTAATAGCTTAGAGATTGACAATGATATTCGTGTGAGTTTTAGAGCGGGTATGCCAGAGAATGAATTAAAGCTACTCTTTCCACAAAGCCATACCAAAGAGCAGGTTCAATATTGGGTTGATAACGTTAGTGATGCATTGGGTGCTAGCCTTTTTGCCATTGATGGTTGGGGTCAATCAGTCAGTAATTTACCGGATTGTGTCGATCAGTTAATGACCGAAAAAAAGTTGACACTGAGTCTTATTGAAACCTTATCGCAGGGTGATATCGCCCGCCAGTGCCAAGCAGATTGGCTATTAACTTCAGCTGTTTATCCAAAAGTTTCAGGCATACAAACTGCGTTTAGCACGGTGCAGCAACCCATTGGTGAAGCGTTGGCGCTTGAGATAGCAAAGGAAAATCGTGCTCGGCATAAAACAGCGTTAAGCCTTGTGCAACTTCATAAGAAAGTAAATGATACAACAGTGGCTGTTTTTACCGCAGTAGCAGATGCTCACGGCCACATTTCAAGCACAAAGGAAGTGTGGGGGAGAGCGCTACGTCAACAAACAGTAGCGTCAGCACTTGCGTTCAATTTAATTAGAAAATTTATTCAAAATCAATAATATGCCATTACTTAAGCTAGATAATGTTAGTGTAGCGTTCGGTTTAAAACCAGTGCTAGATAATGCCGACCTGCAAATCGATGAACAAGAGCGAGTGGGCTTAATTGGCCGCAATGGCGAAGGAAAGTCGACCTTGTTAAAAGTATTGGCTGGGCAAGTGTTGGCCGACTCAGGTCAGGTCTGGCGGCAAGCGGGCATTACCATAGCAACACTTGAGCAGTCACCGTTACTGCCCGATGCCTCCACCGTTTATGATGCTGTTGCTGATAGTTTGGGTGAGGTGGGTCACTTAATTGCTCGTTATCACGACATGTTGCTTGACCCTGATGTTGACTTAGAAGCGCTGGGCAAATTACAACATCAATTTGAAGCATTAGATGGCTGGTCATTACAACAACGTGTTGACTCAGTGTTAAGTCGTTTAAATTTACCCGCCGATAAAAAAATAAATGAAATGTCAGGTGGTTGGAAGCGACGTGTAGGGCTAGCCCGTGCCTTGGTAGTCGAGCCTGATGTTTTACTGTTAGATGAGCCAACTAACCATCTAGATATGGAAACAATTGTTTGGTTAGAAAAACAACTTGCAACCTTTCGCGGTGCCGTGGTTTGCATTACACATGACCGAGTTTTTTTACAAAATATAGCGAAACGTATTATAGAAATAGATAGAGGACAGCTAACCAGTTGGTCGTGTAGCTATGAGCAATACCTTGAAAGAAAAGCGGCCGCATTAGAGTCCGAAGCAAAAACAAATGCAGAATTTGATAAAAAGCTAGCGCGTGAAGAAGTCTGGATTAGACAAGGCATTAAAGCGAGAAGAACACGAAATGAAGGTCGTGTGAGGGCTTTACAACAGTTACGACGGGAACGTGCAGAGCGAAGAAACCTAGCCGGCCCTGCGAAACTAGAGGTTGAATCAGGTGAAAAGTCTGGCAAGTTGGTGATAGAGGCGGAGGATATTTCTATTGCCTATGGCGGGCGTAAAATGGTTGATCAGTTTTCATGTCGGTTAATGCGAGGTGACCGCATAGGATTGGTAGGACCAAATGGTATTGGCAAAAGTACGCTCATTAAAGCGTTGCTAAAAGAAATTGAATTAGATTCCGGTGCTGTAAAACACGGAACCAAACTAAAAGTCGCCTATTTTGATCAGCACAGAGATGTTCTGGATCTAGAGAAAACGGTTATTGACCTAGTCTCCGACGGACGAGAGAGCATTACCATTAATGGGCGTGACAGGCATATTATCAGCTACTTAGGTGATTTTTTGTTTGCCCCTGAACGAGCACGATCACCAGCAAAAGTATTATCTGGTGGCGAACGTAATCGAATTTTACTGGCGAAGTTATTTAGTCAGCCGGCTAACTTTATCGTGATGGATGAACCGACTAATGATTTAGATGTTGAAACATTAGAGTTACTAGAAGAGTTACTGGTTGACTATGAAGGTACCTTAATACTGGTGAGTCACGACCGTAAGTTCTTAGAAAACGTGGTTACTAATTTTTGGTTTTTTGAAGGGGATGGTGTCATTACTGATTATGTAGGCGAGTTGCCTAATTGGAGTCAAATTATTAAAGACAGTAGTCAGGCCGAGCAACCGAGTAAAACGGTTAGTGAAAAAAAACAGCCTAAAACCGTTAAAAAACCGAAATTAAGTTTCAAAGTTAAAAAAGAATTAGATGACTTACCAAAGCAGATCGAGGTGCTTGAAGAAACGTTAGCGAAGCTACAGCAATTAACGAGTACGGCGGAGTTTCATGCAGGAGACCGAGAAGAGATAAAAAGCAAAATGGCTGAATTAACGTCTATCGATGAACAATTACAAGAAAAGTATCAACGTTGGGATGAGTTAGAGTCTCAACTACAATAAATACAAAAGGTTTAAGTTTGCTGATATAATTCAGCGCCCTAAAACGCAAGCACAGTGCGTTTTATAAGTTTTATGGAGAGATGTCAGAGTGGCCGAATGAGCACGCTTGGAAAGCGTGTGTACCGCAAGGTACCGAGGGTTCGAATCCCTCTCTCTCCACCATTAACTGCAAACGAAGCGCCATCTGCCGCAGATGGCATAGCCAAAAAATCAGTGCTGCATCAATATTGAAGGCTTCTACAACTAGCCCTATTGAACGGTAAAAAGTAATAATCAACCTTCATGATTATTGATAGTAATGCTGGCTGTTCGCCCTGATATAAGTGCTATGTTATCAGGAATTTCATCAATCGCTATGCGGACTGGTACACGTTGTGCCAACCTTATCCAGTTAAAAGTTGGATTGACATTGGCGATCAGTGTATTAGAGGATGTTGCACGTTCACGGTCTTCAATCGCGGATGAAATCCCGACGACATGTCCGCTGATAGCTTGGTCTTCTCCCATAATATGAACTGTTGCAGGCATGCCAGTGCGAATATGGCTTAGTTTTGTTTCTTCAAAATACCCAGCGACATAAAAGCTATCAATATCGACCAACGCCATTACCGGTTGTCCGGCGGTTGCATAGGTTCCTGGGCGCAGTGAAAAATTGGTTACGATTCCATTGATCGGGGACTTCACTTGCGAGCGCTCTAGATTAAGGCGGGCGAGTTTCAGGTCTGCCAATGCTTGTTCATATTTCGCCTGGGCCTGCTCAGCTACAGAGATACGGTTATCACGTTCTTGTTCTGAGACAATGGTGTTTTTTAGGGTTTTATATCGTTTTTCCTCCCTGTTTGCTGCAGCAAGTGTTGCCCTAGCATTGCTTAAAGCAGCTTCGTTTTGCGCTACAGTATTTTCCAAGCGATCGGTGTCGATAGAAAATAATACATCGCCCTTTTGAACCTGCTGGTTGTCCTGAACAAAGACGGCCTCTACTTGGCCGGATACATCGGAAGATAAGGCAACAATGTCGGCCTTGATCTTGCCATCGCGTGTTTGCGGAGTGTAAGTATAGTAGGAATAGATATGCCAGAGCACAAACGCTGCAAGAACGGTCAGCGTGCATGTCATCATGACTTTTAGGATGTGAATTGTTTTTTCTTTTTGCATATTTTAACCGGTTATAAGGTAAAAAGTTTTAAGTGAGATCCCCAGTAATATAAAAAATAGGGACATATCGAATAAGGGGCGATGCCAGACAACTTTGTAGATGTTCGTTTTTTCAAAAAGAGTTGAAATCATGATTCTTCCAATAAATGCACTTAGCAAGCATAAGAGTAACGGCGAGATAAAAATTCCAGCTATATCAATTTCTCCGATCATGGGGCATACCTCCAAGCAGGTGCATATTCAAACAACGCAAGACGAAGGCCAATGAGCCCCCTTAACAGTGGATGTTTGGCCGATTTCAACTCATGCTTCCAGGCGGTTGAAAGGGCGTTGTCTATTTTTGCCAAAAGCTTGTCTGACGGTTCTTTATGGTTAATGTCTTGGCGGATTGTGGTGAATAGGTCTTCCAGCACGCGACGAGTTTCTTCATTCAGGTAAGCACTGGTATGTCGTAGCTCGGCAATACTTGCAGCTGCACGCAAACGACTTAAAACACGAGAGCTAGTATTTATTTGACCGGTTTGTTCAAGCCTACTTGCAAGGGAACCAATTTTATCTAAAGACCGATTGAGGAAAGCGTCTCTATCGCGGGGTGTGGCGCGGTAAGTTAGGTTTAATACTTCTTCGCGACCCTCATGAATAAGTCGTTCCATGGTGTGTTTGGCGCCCAACGTGCGCACTAAGCCTAGCGAACAAAAGGCAATAAAAATGCCTAAAAGGTTGGCGATACAAATTTCAAGAAAGACACCAAAATCATAGGGTTGGTAGCTGCTTTGAAAATTAATGCTGCTAAAAGCCATAGCCAATAGCAGTATCGCCATCGGGTTTTTCGTTGCCCAAGCGCCTATTGGTAAGATAAATATCGCCATTATGATCAGAAACATGGGGTAATCATTGGCAAGCGGAAGCAGGCCATAGCTTAATATACTTGCGGCGAATAAGGCGATAATTGTAAACCGACCAAATAAGGTAATGGCGCGACCACCTTCGTCTGAACCACCAAAGAAGGCGAGAGCAGCAACCCCCATTAAAACTGCAGCGGGAGCATGATGCCAGCCTGTTGCATACCATAATACACAGAGCAGGCTGAAGGAGATAAGGCTGCCAATAAATATTTTTTTGGCAATATAGGTATCCGGATAAAGCTTAAATGAACGTGTATTGCTGACTTCTTTTTCAAGAATAGGCGGTAACGGCGAATCTTGTTCTAGTGACTGTTGGCATTGGCGTATTTCAGACCAGTTATGCAGTATAGCTTTTAGCAATTCGGCCATGTTTTCTTGAACTAAATGGCGCCAATCAGACATGGAATCCATACTATGAGCCGTTTGGGTTATTTGTGTAAGTAGGGCTTCGTCCGCTGGCTCGCCATTTTTTGCATGGGCGGCCGCTGTTTTTAAAGAGGCCGTTAACTTGTTGCGTATATCGGGTTCGGCATCGGCAATGCGAGATGAGATGGCTGATAGCAACGGCACTAAGCGCAATAAACGCAATTGTATGGAAAATATAAGTTGGCTTTCCCGTCGTGTAACAAGCGGGTCATAACGCAATTGAGCGGCCAGAGCAGATAAGGAGCTGATATCAGAGAGGGCTTTTAAGCGGTCATGTACTGCTTCGTCGTCGGTAATATGGCCTTCAAAGGCATCATCAATCCATTTCTCCATGTCAGCCAGCCAACCTTGCAATTTAAACTGCACACCAGGTTTTAAAGAACGTGGAGCAATAATGCTGTCGACCATGGTGCAGCATATGATCCCCAGACCAATTTCGCAGATACGAAATATGGCTATGTCAAACAGTGTGGCTGGGTGTTCTATATAGGGTATTGCGACGATCATTAAGGTCAGACCAAAGAGTTGAAAACCGTAGCTTCGCGGTGTTCGATCTAGTAAAGAACATCCAAATGCTACTGCACCAATTAGCCCTATAAAGGCAATCATTAAGATCGGTGTGTTTGCAAAAAAACTTACTAAAATCAACGAGACAAGCCCGCCACAAAATGTACCGGCAAATCGATAAACGGCTTTAGATCTTACGGCACCGCTCATGGGGTTCATAACCACGCAGCAGGTAACAATGGTCCAATATGTTTCGGGGAGGCCAATATGCGCGGAGACTGTAAACGCCATCATCGCTGCTAGGTACAGCTTGAATGCGAATAGCCACTGGTCAGGTTTAAAAATCATTTTTGATCAGTTTTGCCATTTAGTAAATAGGCTTGGCATCGCTCTTCCAACAGACGCATTACGCGCGTTGTTGTCTCAATATCTTCTTCTGGCACATCACCCATCAGCTTAAAACGAAGGTCCTTAAGTGTTGCTTCCATTTTGCTAGCGTGGCGCTTTCCCTTCGGTAGCAGCTTAATGGCTTTGCTTCTACGATCATTGGGAACATCACAACGAACGAGTAGCCCGGTCTCTTCGCCTTGATCAAGTATACGAACCAGCGCGGCTGCATCAATACCAGCTTCAATAGCCAGCGTTTTTTGTTGAACATGAGGCCCGAAACGCGATGCTAGTAAGACGATAATGGCTAATGATGTGGAAATACCATGATCAAAAGGAAGAGTGCTAACAGTTTGCATCCAAACTCTCCGTGAAGGCTGAATAACATTAGTAAGGTCAAAGAGATGTTGGTCTAGAGAGCGTTTTTTAGTAGACATTTTGTATAGTTCAAATGTAAGTTTTTATATATATTATAAATCAATAGTTGATTTGTCAACTATTTAAAAGTATCGACAAGCATCTAACATGGTTATGCTCAGTGTGCTGTATGAAGCTTTTCAAACAGCATGTTTAAATATTTCAGGAGAGGGTGAGGTGACTAGCGTTATATCCGTAGCCACTGTTAGGACCAGTCAGAACTTGGCGCTGACGAGACAGTAAGTTATTAGGCTTTTATGACACGCTGGCCAGCTTTCAACGGGCTCAGCAGGCGACAAAAAACAAAGCGTTATACGCTTTTCAAATTGCCGGCGAGATTAACGATAAACCAAGCGTTTATCGGCTATTCATTCATATAAAACTAGTTAGTTGGCTTTTCTGCAGTGCTTTGATGAGCTTCATAATGTATTACTTGAGGCTCAGAGTAGTTCGGAACATCATCATAACTAAAGGCAGCATAATATTTTGAGATTTTGCTAGAGCCAAAGCTGTCGTATGTGTAATTATCCGAACCAGCATAGAGCTTTACACCATCATAGGGTGAGCGAGGTGGGCGGAACCTATTGCGTACGACATAAGTGCCAACAAATGCTTTGGTAGGTGGGTTCGCCCATGTTAATTTCATTCGACCATTTTCATTGCTTGCTTTTAATTCAGTAACCGCTGCCGTTGGTTTTTTGCGACGCTTGATATATTTAACGACTAATTTCACTTCATTTTTATGGCCAGCCTCATGCCAGTCAATCAATTTTGCATAAGATTCTGACTCAGAGGTGGCTCGTATTACAAAAGCAGCTGCCTCATTAGATTCGTGTTTTTCTTCTAATGTTAATTGACTATATTTGTCGAAAATGAAGTACTGCTTTTGCTTGCGAACAAGGTCTTGCGTGGTTGCTTCATAACCAACATATTCGATATTAGTTCGATTTCTGATATCAGAATAGCTGATGGCATTAATGTCGACAAACTCAAGATTAAAGCAGATATCACGATCACTGGGGGGTGTGTTTTTATTTTGTAAGCAAATAAAGGCTTCGGTAATAACCGTTTCTTCTGGGTTCGGTAAACTGTACAGATTAAACTCAATATAGCCGTATGTTTTACCATCATTTTCGCTAAAACCAGACAGGAGCTTGTTTTCCACAATACCCTCTTTTGACAGACTACAAAGGCGCGTGGGTGATAAGACCACTTCTGTTTCAGGGACGGTATAAATGACCTCAAGGTGCGGGCGATAATGAATCCCGCCACCAAATTTTCCATAGCCAATGTCGAATTGCATCATTTGTGAATCACGCCCAAGAGGCAGTGTTTTGGGGCCATCTATGCGAAATAATACCGAGCGTTTTGCTAGGTTTGATTCTAGAATTCGACATTCATGAGCACTAAAGGTCCAATGACTCCAGATACCTTGTGTTAGGGCGTCTGATGGAACTGTTTGGCCTAATGTTTCAATGCTTTCGGCCTGCTCTATATCTTCAAAGTTTGTTATATCGGCTACGTTATCTTGCTCTAAAAATGAAATCGACCAATCTCCAAACTGCTCAATTTTTGCGGCGACACGATTCATTGGGTAGAGTGAAGCCCTGGCAAACTTAATAACAGCATTTTCAGGGATGTTATCGAGGCTAAACTCAAGAACACCGGTACAGATACCTTTGGATTGGTTGATGCCAATAAAGAGTGAATTGTGACCAAAATGTTGGCGATTTTGCTCGCCAGTGTATTGACCAACATAACCGACATTGGATTTACCGGGGAATAGCACCCTAGAAAATTCATTATGATCTAGTAATGTTTTTAATCTAATTTTTGTAGCAAAAGGCGATTTAATATTACTCAAGCGATGAACCGCACGAATATAGTAAAAATACATGGTGCCACTATCGAGTTCTATATCTGTAAACTCTTGTGCATGGGTAATGCCAACTAAATTACTTTCGGTGCAGGCTTGTTTGTTTTTTGTATTGCGATAGATTTCAAAATAAATATCCTCATCTTCTTCATACGTCCACGTTAACGTGGCAGATTTACTTTCAATCTTAAGGATATTAAGTTCAGTAACGCGTTTTGGAGCGTGTGTGGAATAATTAATTGCCTCACCTAATGCATATTGTACCGCCGGTATATTTTCATTAATCGACTGGGTCATGTTTTGCATATAGTCGGGAATATTACGGGTACCGACTTCGACAACAGTGGCAAGAATGCCTCGGCTATAATAGTATTCTCGTCCGCTTCCACCGATCAAGTTTGTAGGCGGTTTACCACGATGAATACCGTATTTACGCCCTGTTACTTTGTAGATTTTTCTGGCCATATTGGCGCATAGCATATTCAGGTCTGTGCCTTCATGTTCGGCTTCATGATTAAACTTGTGGGCAGGGAAAAAAACATTTCCCTGAGAGTGGTAATCTAAAGCAATCGTAATGTTTTGATGACTGTCCACAAATTGTTTGATGGCCTGAGTTTCTGGCTCACTAAAGGGCTGTGGCCCACTATAGACGTTTGATGAAGTGTTTTTTGAGCCTGGGAAACCGACACTAAAGTTACGATTAAGGTCAACACCATAGGTACCATCGTGATTGAGACGACGGTTCTTTCGCCAAAATGAGAAATGCTTCATTGAGTATTCGAAGCCATCCGGATTTAAACAAGGCACCATATAAAGCGTGTTACGGCTTAAGATGTTGATAAGCTCAGGGTTGTACTCATGGTTATCGACGATATATTCAATAAACTTAACAGCCAGCTCGTTACCAATCCATTCTCTGGCATGAATGGTGCCTGTATACAAAAGAGCGGGTTTAGACTCTGCCTTTTCTACATCGAAAGAAGCGGTGATTAGCATAATCTCACGTTGTTCGTGAGTGCTGCCGATACTCTGAAGTTTAAATAAATTGGGGTGCTGAGAAACAACATGTTGTAAATACTGTTCTGTTTCTTGGTATGTTTTATATTGTTTTTTCACTGCAGTCGATTCTTCTTAAAGTAAGGGGCGTTAGATTAAGGGGGCTTATTGGGGGCGTATAAAGCCAGCTAATGCTTATTTGGACGATGCTAACACGTTGATCACATTAAGTTAACACCGATGCCTAGTTGCTAATGCTGCGTTGTTTGCGGCATTAGCGCATTGCTTATAAGTATCAAGGCTTAACGTCCCTATTTAGAGTAAAACGGGTGTCATGTCATTTGCCAAACCTTTAATACTACGTGGTTGTTTTTTTACCGTTAGTTGAAAACATAATAAATTCGGTAGTAATGCTTTAACTTCATCGGCTCTTCCTTTGAATGTGCCATCATTACCCCATATCGCAATCGTTTTTTCAGCGCGTTGATGATTTTCTAATAAGCTGACATCATTATATGTGCCGATTGGGTCGCAGGCCTTTTTAAGGCCTGAAATGTTCTTCGCTCGGTACGCAAAAAGACTGCCAATAATAATGCTGCCATAGTCATGTTGTTTCGCATAAGTGCTACATTTTTTTATTAAAGCATCATCATAATGGTCTTCTTCGCAAGTTGGGTGTAAAGCAATAAAAAATAAGCTCGGTTTTTTAATATCCCATGTTCGGCTCAGTGAATAACGGTATGTCTCATCGGTGGGTGGTATGACAAACGCATTGTCGGCATTTGAGCTAATGGACTCAGCTGTTTTAGCAGAATTTTTTGATGTGGCTGGAGCCGGTTTTGAATCGGATTGTTTTTGACGACCTAAATTATCTTGAAAATTCCAAATATCACTGGGCCACTCTTCTTGACTAAGGTCTTTTACTGAGAGCTCGTTAGTGCTTGTTTTGGCAAGTGGTGTAAAGCAGTCGGCATCTGAGCTAGGGGTATATTGACCAAAGGTGATTTGGCGCATGGTTCTTAATAAGTAGGGCGATATCTTACCAAGCTCCTCCCAGTTATTAATGGGGAAATGGGGCTTTTTAAATTGACCGTTACCAAATAACCACATCAAATATTGGCCTATCCAGTCCCTAATATAAGGGAAGGCCGCAAAGGCCGTTGCGCACTCTAATATGCGGTACTTGCCATCTTTTCCAACAGCGATGTCACAGGCCCAGTATTCTGCTTTTGCGGCTTTAGAAACACGTACAGCTAAATCAAGCACTTCCTTTGGCACGTTTTGGTAATCAATGCTGCCACCCTGACTGGTATTGGTTAACCACTCACCTTCTGGTGGACGGCGCCAAAAGGCACACACCGGTTCGTGACCGATTAACATGACGCGAATATCAGCTGACATGGGGATAAAATCTTGAACGTAAATGGGGTTGTATTTTTTGCTTTCTAGTAGTTGTTTGGCTTCATCAAAAGTATCGACCTTATGAACAAAATAGCCACCATAATTTGACGGCCCATAGGATTTTTTAATGATTTTTGGGTAACGAGTTTTTTCAAGAAACTGGTAGCCTTTTTTACGGTCGTAAAAAATATGTGTTGGCGGAATAGGGATGTCATATTTTTTACAAAAGCGTGTAACGTTTTCTTTGGATTTATTAGAAAACTGTGTGTCTAGTGAGGGGACAAAGCGGACGTTAGGCAGTGCTTTGGAGATTTCACGAAACGTTTCATACGCTGTTGCCGGAATATTACCAATTAAAACATCAATTTTTTTGTTTTTAATGTCGTTAATAAGGCGTTGCTGGTCATTTTTCCAATGATAAGTGACGGTTTCAATTTTATCCGGCCAACCTTTAAAGTTAGATGGGTGAAAAAATTGCAGTACAAAGTCCATGTACAGTAAACCTAATGTTGGGCGTTTTTGACTGCTATTCATTTGTTTTTCTCGTTTAGTTTTTTTTCAATTAAGTTGACGATGGCGTTAATTTTTTTAGTATTAAAATCTAAGCCTAGTTGTTCTTGTTCTGGTGTGGCAAAAGCAGGGATGCCGTTGACTTCTAAAACCACATATTGTTCACGTTCTTGATCATAAATCATATCGACGCCAGCAATATCCAGGCCGGTTAATTTGGCGGCCTTTTTAGCTAAAGCGACCAGCTCATCAGTTGGTTCACGTAGTAACAATTTGCCGCCACTGGTAATATTGGTTTTCCAGTCGCCAGCAGGGGCTTGACGGCCATAGCAACTGATGTATTCACCGTCGACAATATCAACCCTGAAGTCAGTGTTATCGTAATCAATAAAGCGTTCAACGTAAAAATGCCGAAGATCGGTATGTTTTATAAAGGGTATCAGCATATCAAGGGCCGCGTCGTTTTCAATTTTAACAAGCCCCATGCCTCCCCAGCCCTCAGTAGGTTTGTATATAATCTTGCCACCCCATTCTTTTAAGATTCTGCGTAGTGTATGAACATCATTACGATGGCATAACTCATATTCTGGCGTGATGATGCCATTACGTTGTAATAAATGAGCTGTTTTGAATTTATCTTCGGTTAGGCTAAAGGCCGTATAGTTATTAATGATCGGTATATATCGATCCAGCGCCTCATAAAGATATAGTTGGTACTGTGTTTGTTGGCCAGCGTTGTAGCTAAAGAACAAATCTAACTCTTCCATTCTAATACCATCACAATAAATAGCGCCATTTGTGGCTGTTGCATTTCTTAAATTTAGCTCGGTAATTGCAGAAATGTCGCGTTCTTGTAATTGGGCAATGATCGAATTTTGAATAACATCACCACCACCATTTTGATAGATCCATAACCCAATTTCATAGGTAGACATGTTTTTTTATCCTCAGATGAAGCGCTCTATAAGATTACAGCAATATTAGTACCAAGCCTGTAAGTCTTTGTTTAGAGCTTGCTTAAAGCTGTTTTAGGTGCAAATAGTCGCACCATATCAGCGCTTTTTGCTTTTATATGGTGCGGTGCAAAAAATAAATGCTGGTTTTTTTTATTTGTTGTTCAAAACTGCGATATATTTCTAAGTATGGGGTGAATAATAGTGTTTATATCTTGAGACTAGGTGAACAGGGTTATGGCTATGTTGTTTGGATTTACCCTGAATTTGGTTAGGCCTTTTTTTGACTGTTAATAAAGCATGGTGAAGGGTGAAATGGATTTTTCTGAATTAGCAGAATTAATTAATATTAATTCTTATACGAAGAATAAGCAGGGTGTCGATAAGAGTGGTGCCTTGTTTCAACTATGGATGGAAGAGATTGGTTTCGTGACCTATGTTTACCAGCGAGAAATGATAGGTAATCATTTATTGTTTACCTCAACTCAATCAACAGGTAAAAAATTACTGCTGTTGGGCCATTTAGATACCGTTTTCCCGCCTTTGAGTTTTGAAACCTTTAGTGAAGATGAGCAGTGGATATATGGTCCGGGTGCTTGCGATATTAAAGGCGGTAACTATGTTGCTCTTTGTGCCTTGAGAGCTGTTAAAGCTGCCTGTGGTCAAATTGGCAATATAGATATGTTATTGGTCAGTGACGAGGAAACCGGCAGTGATGATTCCAAACTGATTAGCCAACAATTAGCCGAACAATATGATTATGTGTTGGTGTTTGAGGCTGCAGGAAAGAATAATGAATTGGTGACTGGGCGAAAAGGCGTGGGCACATTCTTTATTGATATTAAAGGTAAGGCCGCACATGCTGGAAACCATTATTCCGAAGGAGTTAATGCTAATTTAGAGGCGGCGCATAAATGTATTCAATTAACTGAATTGACCGACTTGGAAAGAGGGACCACAGTGAATGTTGGTAAGTTGGAGGGCGGTATTGGTGCCAATACTATTTCTCCGCATGCTCGTTTAATTGTTGAAATGCGTTATACCAATATGAAAGAAAGAGATCGAGTGCTTGAGGCAATACACGTGATTACCCACACGCATGAAGTTGAGGGAACTGATGCCAGCTTATCTGGGGATATTCAGCGAGATGTCATGGAGCCTAATGAAAAACAGCAGCGGTTTTTAAGACAATTAGAATCCATCACCGGTGATCGATTGTTAACAGAACAACGGGGTGGTGTTAGTGACGCAAATATTTTTGCTGCGAAGGGTTGTATTACCTTGGATGGGTTTGGCCCCTTTGGAGATGGGGACCATACTATTCATGAACGAGCGAATAAACAAAGTTTTATAACGCGTATTGAGCAAGTTAGAAAAATCTTGATGCATTATAACCAAGGTTTGGAGAAGGATTAACGCGTCTACTCAGTGCAATGAAGTTGATAAAAACCATGTGTGATCAAGTCGTTCGCTCGCAAGGCTAAACAAATATCTTATTTTGGACGAATAAAAGGCCTACTTATCTTAAGTGGCCTGTAGGATAAACTGTATTTTGTAGCCGTGGCTACATCATTATTAAACCTTGCTTGGTATCAAATTTTTCATCGCTATTCGTAAAACAGTAGACATCTAGCCGTTGTTTTTTTAGGCCGTTATAAAGCCCTTTGTGTTTACTTAATGGGGTATCATCATGACAGTAAAGTTGTTAAAAATTTAATGAATCAGTGGCTTAGCCCGCCCTCTGGCATTCATTGGTATAAGCAAGTTGTCAACGATCGGGGTTTATATGGGTCAACAAGATTTAAAACAAGAATCGAGGTGCTGGGGGGTGTTTGATTTGACACCCAACACAAGGTTGCAATTTAACTGTGGGGACCTTTTGCTGGATATTGCGTCTGGCGAGAAAGATTGGCTTATGCAGTATGAATTGAAAACAAGCGACACAGTGCACAACCCGTGTATACAACTGATGGGTACGGGTGAGGAGGGCTGGAGCTTGGCGAACAAGCAACGTATTGTGTCAAACAATATACCGCAAAAGCTTTCCTTGACTCCTGTTATGTCTGACAGGGCTATTGTCTGTCGTGCGACCACGACTGTTGTCTTGTTGCCAAAAGAACAAATATCGCTCTATGTTGCTGTTCCATTGTGGTTGCAACTGAGTATAAGGGGCGGAAAAAAACCATTGTTAGATGTCTCAACAGAGCGTATTTCAGATACATGGTTTGGCTTAAATTCACGAGAAGGTGTGATGAGTTATGCTTTGCGTATGAGCGAGCAATTAGATATACAACCTTCAACCAACCACGGAATGCGAGTGACGATTGAGATTAGAATTAAAAATGAATCCAATGAACAACTAAATTTAGATAAAGTAAGTGTGCCAGCACCACATCTTGCGCTTTATGTAGATGAAGTTGGTCACTTTTGGACACGCCGTATTACTATGGTTCGTGAACAAGATGAACAGGCGACCCTGACCATAGATAAAGTAATGAGTACAGGTTTAGCCCATCAAAACCTTACCCTAGTGAGTGCAGCAAGAGACGACCTGGGGCAACATAAAATAACAAAGGCCTTATCAGCTTTGTTTGGTTAGCCAATAATACCCCAGGACATAACAGATGGATAATGTATTCGCCAACATAAATACCGAGTTAACAATGGCCGTTGTACGTGCGCTGATTTTTTTTATAGTCGGTATTATTTTATCTCGAGCAGCTAATAATGTGGTGACCCGCTGGTCAACGCATAAGCTGGATGCGCATAAACAGTTATTGGTCGCAAGAGTGGCCAGTTACCTTGTGCTGCTGATGTTCTTTTTTATGGGTTTAAAAGCACTCGGGTTTGATTTAGGGGTGTTGATAGGTGCAGCTGGAATTATATCGGTTGCGATTGGTTTCGCCTCGCAAACCTCCGCCTCAAACATTATTAGTGGGTTGTTTTTAGTGTCTGAACGGCCCTTTTCGATTGGTGACATGATTCGTGTAGGTTCAACCATTGGCGAGGTTATTTCTATTGATTTATTATCGGTCAAACTAAGAACCTTTGATAATTTATTTGTACGAATCCCCAATGAAACATTGATCAAGTCAGAAGTCACCACATTGACGCGTTTTCCAATTAGGCGAATTGATTTGGCGATAGGTGTTGCCTATAAAGAAAGCATTAAGCATGTGCGCAAAGTGATGGAGCGGGTCGCCGATGCTAATCCGATCTGTTTGGATGAGCCTAAACCGACTTTTATTTTTAAAGGGTTTGGCGATTCCTCGTTGGATATGCAGTTTTCGGTTTGGGTAAAGCGAGAAAATTTTAGCGAACTAAAAAATGCTATTTATGAAGAAATTAAAGAAGCCTTTGATGCCGAAGGGATAGAAATACCCTTTCCACACCAATCCATCTATGCGGGTAGTGTTACCGAGCCGTTCCCTATACGCGTGGTAACAGAGGAAAATGAGGCTGGACGTTAATTCGTAGTGAATAACGCTACTTAGAGAGCTTTATCAACTGGGCTTAGCCGCAAAAACTAATGTTTGAAGCTGACTGATTGGGCTTTATGATATCTGCGCTTTTAGTCATGGTTTTCATCGGCAATTACTTTTTCTCGTTGGTATAAAATAATGGCGGCGGTTCGTAGTGCGCCTAGTACAAACAAAAAAGCAGAAAGGGCATAAAGCATACTGGGATCAATTTTATGCTTGAATAAGGCAATTAAAATTTCACGAATAATGAAAACAATCGCTGCGTCAATAATTAAAGAAATTTTTAGTTTGTGAGAAATAAAGTAGTCGGTTATCGAACGCGATAATTCAATATAATTTTTTGAAAAACGTACTGAACATTATTTGCTCCTAAGCACGTCATTCGACGTGTGCTATTAACGATAAAATAGACAATAACACGAATTGCTTTGAGTCCTTATTTAATAATATAGAAAGCGCTAAATCAGACTGTCATAAACCGTTACTATGTCTTATGTTAAAAGAAACGAAAGGGCTAACAGTTGATTAAAAGATCCGCTGGCTGGTAGAGGTGGAGAGTGTATTTCATAAGAAGGGTTTGGCTGATTTTTACACATAAACAATGTATTTAAACATTAAGAAAGGGGAATAGAATGACCGATGAAGTAAGCCAGTTAGTCGAACGGCTCAATGATGCTCATCATGATGAACAAAGGGTTGTCTTTGAAGATGCTGTTGATCAACTCGAAGGCACTGAGCTGGCTTTATTACTCGAGTCATTACCTGTGGCGGAGCGCTTAGAGCGATGGGAACAAGTGCCAGATGAAGAGCGTATTAATGTGTTGGTCACAATGCGCTCGGAATCACGCCAGGCAATTTTTGACAGTATTGATGAGGAGAAATTACACGCTCTATTGAATAATGTTCATGCTGAAGACCTTGTTCAATTAGCCGATACGTTGCCTGAGTCAGTGGTTGACGAAGCCTTGCAAAATATGGCTGAAATGCAACGTGAACATTATCAGCAATCGGTTCAATATGAAACTGATCAAATTGGGCGTTATGTCGATCACGGGCTATATATTTTGCCCAGAACAGCACGTGTTCGTGATGCCTTACGGGGGCTTAAAAAATCGTCTTTTGAGTGTGCAGATTGCCTTTATTTAATTAAAAGAAATGGTGATTTTGCAGGGACCGTATTAATTCAAACATTATTTTCTGCTCCGCCAGAGCAATCATTGCAGGCATTAAGTATTGACGAGCCAATGACAGTGCCTGCTGAAATGAGTCGTTCTACAGCCTCCGATAAAGTTGAACATTCGGGTTTGATGGCGCTGCCTGTGGTTGATGCGAATAACAAACTATCTGGGCGTATTACTTTGCGCCAAGCCCTTGAAATAACGCGTGAAAATTATGAAAGCCAATTAATGGCAACAGCGGGTTTAAATGAAGATGAAGACCTTTTTGCGCCTGTATTACGCAGTTCTAAACGAAGGGCAACTTGGCTGGGCATTAATTTGTTAACCGCATTTTTCGCATCTTGGGCGATTGGCCTTTTTGAAGCGACATTGCAACAAGTTGTTGCGCTAGCTGTTTTAATGCCTATTGTCGCCTCTATGGGCGGGATTGCCGGCAGTCAAACATTAACCTTAATTATTAGGGGACTTGCATTGGGGCAAATTGCAAAAGGTAATATCCCACCCTTGTTAATCAAAGAGGTCAGTGTCGGTGCGCTTAACGGTGTGTTATGGGCTATTGTAATTGGCGTTATTGCCTCTTTCTGGTTTGCTAGTATCAACATTGGTTTAGTCATAGCAGCAGCGATTGTATTAAACATTATTGCGGCAGCTTTTTCAGGCGTGGTGATTCCAATTATTCTTGACCGATTGACTATTGACCCAGCCTTATCGGGTTCAGTTATCTTGACAACAGTAACTGATGTGGTGGGCTTTGTTGCATTTTTAGGTTTGGGAACCTTATTTCTGCTTTAATGCGGTATTGACGTTACTTTTACTCTTTCGCAAGGTTTAGTGGCGTGGTTATAAGGTGATGGTGCAAATTTAAAAATTATTTAGAGGTTATGCTTTGTTTACAGTGTTATTAAGGGGGAGCCTATTCGCTGTATTGTTGTCATTATTTTTTATGGCGGGCCTTGTGCAGGCGGAAGATCTGATCATTTCGGTGCAATTAGATGGCGCGCCTGAAGGCAAAAAGGACACCTTGTTAAGTGGTCTGAGTATTGTTAAACATCAAAAAAATCAATTGTTATCGTCTAAACGTATTCATCGCTTACATGAACAAGCAGTAGATGAGCTTTCCGAAATGCTGCCCGTGTATGGTTATTACAAGGCCAAAGTTACTAGCAAATTAGAAAAAAAAGACAATATCTGGTTGGCGAGTTATCAGTTAAATTTAGCTGAGCCTGTCACTATTCAAGCGGTCAACGTGACAATCGAAGGTGAAGGCTTGCACGATGAGAGTTTTCAGCGGTTATTAGAAAATTTTCCATTAAAGGAAGGGGAGGTGCTTAATCATGAACAGTATGAATCAGCCAAGAAAAACCTACGACGATTAGCTGCTGAACGAGGTTATTTTGATGGTGAGCTGACTGAGCATCGGGTTGAAGTGAGTTTAGCTAACAACAAAGCGACTATTTATTTAGTGTATCAATCCGGTGTGCGGTATGTCTTTTCGAAGACTGTCTTTCCTAAAACGGTTATTAACAATGAACTATTGTTAAAACTATCGCCGATCAAGCAAGGCGCGCCTTATTTAGCCTCTAAGGTCTTGGCGCTGAGAAGTAATCTAAATAATAGTGGTTATTTTAATTCCGTGTCAGTGACGACGCTGATTGATGAACGTCAAAATGGCGTAGTCCCCTTAGCTATTTCCTTGGAACCGGAAACGCAGTATCGCTATTCTGCGGGGTTGGGGTTTGGAACCGATAGTGGTGCGAGGGCTTCACTCGGCTGGGAAAATAGATATGTTAATAATCGCGGGCATCGCTTTAGTGCGGGCACTAAATTTTCACAAATTGGTAATAGCTTGTCGGCGGACTACCAGATGCCCTTTTGGAGCCCTAAGATTTCTGATGTTGGTTTTAATGCCGAATTTAAAAACAAAGATACAGATAGCAGCGAAAGTCGTTCATTTGCAGTCGGCAGTTATTATAAAACTGATCGATGGGGCTGGAATGAAACCGGCTCAATAAAATTTCTAAATGAAAATTTTGACGTGTCAGAAGATGATAATACCTCGACCTTGGTGATTCCTAGTATTGCTTGGTCAAAAACATGGGCAGATAACAGTATCTATACCCGACAAGGTGGTCGGTTATCCTTGTCATTGTCGGGTGCCAGTGAAGCGGTATTATCGGATACGACGTTTGCGCAAATGGTTTTAAGAGGGAAATATATTCAATCGATTGGCGAAAAAGGTCGGTTTATTACCCGTGGTGCTTTAGGGGCGACAGACGTGAGCGATTTTACAAAACTGCCTAGCTCATTGCGGTTTTTTGCCGGTGGCGACAGCAGTATCCGTGGTTTTGATTTTGAATCACTAGGGTCTGAAGGTGACGATGGTGAGGTCACTGGTGGACGTTATTTATTGGTTGGAAGTGTGGAATACGAACGCATGCTGGTGGGCAACTGGGGAGTTGCCGTGTTCAGCGATTTTGGTAATGCCGTTAACAGTTTGCATGATCCCCTAGAATACAGTGCAGGCCTTGGTATTCGCTGGAAATCGCCCATTGGCCTTATTCGATTTGATATAGCTAAAGGGTTATCAGATTCAGCTGATTCAATCGGCTTCCATGTGGTCATTGGGCCTGACTTATGATGTATCGCGCTGGTCTACGTGTATTGTTAGCCACGTTTCTTTTGATAAGTGTGCTGTTGGCTTGGCTTGCGTTGACCGAATCTGGTCTTTCGGCGGTGCTATCGCTCAGTCAAAAATTGGTACCCGAATTAACGGTAAAAAAAGTGTCTGGCCGCTTGCTTGATGGCGCTGTATTTGAACAAATAAACTATCAAGTTGACGAGCATAACCGAGTGTCTATTAATAATTTAACGTTAAGTTGGCAGGCCGCTCAGTTAATAAGAGGGCGGTTAACAATTAACGAGTTGCTGATTGATGATGTGTTGATGACACAGCAGGGAAATGGGGCACAGACCTCAACGCCTATCAGTTTGCCTGCTATTTCATCGCCGTTAGTATTATCGCTGAAGAAGGTTCGTGTTAATACGCTAACAGTGCAGCAAGGGCAGGCTATGACGCAGCCGATCAGAAACCTTCAGGCGGCATTGAGTCTTTGGGGAGACATCCTAACGATTGATGCTTTATCCCTCGACAGTACAGGTAAAGCAGGTTTAAAACTGAATGGATCGATACAGTTAAGCGGTGATTACCCTACAACTTTAGCGTATGAGTGGTTTGCAAAGGATCCGACGTTGAAAGGACTGGCTGGGAAAGGCGATATTAAAGGTAATGCAAGCGAATTACGAGTTGAGCAGCGAGTTATTAAACCGATGCAGTCGACCAGCACGCTGACGATAAAAAATTTACTCGGTAAACTGAGTTGGCAAATGAATGCGCGCATTGCACAGCTTAATCTGGCTGATTATGTAGACGGCCAAACAGGGCATTTAAATAGCATTCAAGTAACAGCCCAAGGCGATATAAATCAAGCGGATATTAAGTTTGATGCAGGCTATCAACAAGAAGGCTGGCCCGTGTTGGCGTGGAGCGCTCAGCTGCTGAGTAAAGACCTTGATAGCTGGACGCTGAACAGCATTTTAGCCAATGAAAACGGACTAAGGTTGTCCCTGTACGGCGCTGTTAATAACGTGATGACGTTACCAATACTTGAGCTAACTGGGCAGTGGCAACAGTTCGCTTGGCCGATGTCTAACGGAGCTAGCGGTATAGCAAGTCGAAGCGGCGAATTGACTATTCAAGGCGGGCTTGATGAGTATAAGCTTGCAATAAATGGGGTGCTGGAAGCGCAGCAACAGGCCTTCAATTTTAAAGGGGTGATGGAGGGCAGCTCGAATAAGCTAAACATCACACAGTTTCAACTGAACGGTTTAGACGGTCAGGCTTCTTTAGTGGGCTGGTTAGATTGGCAGAACCAAATACCTAGTTTTCAGGCTAATGTCACAATAGAAAACATTGACTTGCCAAACATTTTGAGTGAGACGGCCTTATTAATTAAAGAAGGGCAGGTATCGTTTGCCGGTACGGTTGCCGATGCTACGGCTAAAATCGACGGCGATTTATCAATCAATTCGCTACCCGTGTCAGTACAAGCACAGGCAAAAATTAGCCAGCAAGGTGCGAAAGATTTAAATATGAAGCTGGCTGTTGAGTCTGGCCAAATGAGCTTTATTGGCGAAGCGCAATGGCAAGATATGCTCGCGCTTAAAGGCTCAGTGAGGCTCAATAAAGTTAACCCCGCATTTATTTCGTCACAATGGCCGGGGCAATTATCTGGTGGTTGGCAACTGGTGGCCGAAAACCTTAATACTAAGGCCGTGGGTGTATCAATAAAGGGGCTGGATATTAGCGGTACCTTAAGGCAACGACCGGTGCATTTTAGCAGCGATTTTTCATACCTTGCTGAGCAGCTGACGGTCAAGAATCTCCAACTACAGTCCGGCCAATCAGTTATCACAGCGTCGGGGCAAATAAATGGAGGGAAAACGCTAAATTGGGTTGTTAATTCGTCTAATTTAGCAGATTTTCATCCCGAGCTAACGGGGAAATTAATGGCCTCGGGCACAGTCGGTGGGAACCTTGCTGTAGCGCAAATATCTGCTGATATTGATGGCAGCACATTGGCCTATTCTAACCTCGTGAGTATTAATCAATGGAAAAGTAAGCTTAGCCTAGATATGAGTCAACAGGGCGTTATGAGTGGTAAAGGCTCGCTTGTCGGCTTAAGTGTTGAAAATTCAGCGCCGCTTGATGTCAAGGTGGATCTTAACGGTACGACAGATAAGCATCAAGTTTTTGTTGATGTGGCTAACAGGGAGTTAAAAGTATCAGCTCAATTGGCCGGTGGCTTGTCTGGGGCAAATTGGCAGGGTGAGTTTTCACAACTGACGCTAGAACATGTTCTAGCAGGGCAGTGGCGCCTTAGCGAGCAAGGTGCAATACGTATCGCCAGTACGCATGGTTCAATTGATAAGCACTGTCTACAATCAGCCACTGGCTCAGTCTGTATACAGGCAAATAATTCGGCCCATGGCGATTGGAATATTCAAGGTGAGTTGGCTACCATTCCGCTAACGCTTTTACAGAGCTTTTCCAATTCACTGGACCCATTAGAAGGGAATTTAAAAGGTCGGTTTGAACTGGCTGGCAGAAATCAATATCCAATAAGTGGCCAAGGTGTTTTCAGTTTGACTGATGGTCGGGTTTTGCTAGAAAAAGATTTAACGCTTGAAAATACAGTGATCGCCTTACGCAATGCCAATATCGATTTTCAGCTTAACGGGAAAGGAGCTGTTGCGAATATGTTGCTTGAACCTGATTTAACCGGTGTTTCAGCGTTAACAGGCCAAGTTAGTGTGCCTTCCCTGAAAACGGTTATTGATACGCCACAGCAAGCAGGGTTGTCAGGCTATTTCAGCTTGTCGGTAAAAGATTTATCGGTTTTTGATACGTTGTACTCTGAGTATGAACACTTACAAGGCCAGTTGAATGTTGATATCAAATTAACTGGTACGGTGGCGAACCCTGCTGTTACAGGAAACGTATTGCTTGCTAACGCGGGAGTAGAGTTGACCAGTTCTGGAACAGTGTTATCAGCAATTAATGCGAGTTTAGAAGGTGGGGTGGATACAGGTATTCACTTAAAATATAAGGCGAGCTCTGGTGAAGGTGATTTTTATGGTGATGGTCAAGTTGTTTTTGCTGATAAAGGCTGGCATGCCTCGTCTACACTGGTAGGCGAGAATGTTGAGGTTTTGAATTTACCCGAAATGCATGTGATCGCATCGCCGAATTTATTATTTAATATGACGGCTGACTCAGCATACCTCGAAGGAAGCATTAATATACCGACCGCAGACTTAGCACCGATAGAGTTTAATATTCCTGTGTCTGCTAGTAAAGATGTGGTTGTTATTGATAAGACGTTAGCAAAAGAAACAAAACCTATTTCAACCCGGGTCAAATTAAACGTTAATTTGGGTGATAACGTACAGATTAAAGGGCTGGGTTTTGAGGGAGCACTAACTGGCGGATTATTAGTTAGCGGTGAGACAGATAAACTGCTTCTTGGAACTGGCGATATCGTTATTAATAAAGGTACCTATAGGGCATATGGCCAACAACTAGCGGTTGATAATGGCAAAATACAATACTCCGGAGGCGCACTGGATAATCCAAATTTGGATATAAAGGCGGTAAGAAAAGAGAAAAAATTTACAGCGGGCCTGCACTTGTTAGGCCCGGTCGATAACCTTCAAACCTCGTTATTTTCTATACCGTCGATGAGTGATGACGAGGTGCTGGCTCATTGGTTATTGGGCCGCTCTTTGTCGAACGCGAGTGCATCGGATGCTGCTTTGTTAGCCTCTGCTGCCAGTGGTTTAGGCATTAAAGGCGGTAATATGATTGGTGAACAAATAGCCAATGCGTTTGGGTTGGATGCTGTTACATTTGATGGTAATGGTGGGGATGATACGGCTTTGCATGTTGGTAAGTATTTGCTGCCAAATTTATATTTAAGTTACGGCATTGGGATTTTTGATTCGGTGAGTACGGTTAACCTGAGGTACGAATTGAGTAAGCTGTGGTCATTAAAAGCAGAATCGGGTGTAGATACGGGGGTGGATTTACTATACGTTCGTGAACAATAAACCTAATAGCTATCAGTGGCTTAGTAGATAAGCGGTTATAGTAATGGGGTAAATGAAGGGTTAGTTTTAACATATGTTCACATGCTAGGTGAGCATTGTACAGTCGATATATGATGCGAAGCGTCTAGGGTGTTTATAGTGTGGGGAATAAAATATGAAGTTATTGCGGTGTTTTAGTTATCTTTGTTTGGTTGTTTTTAGTGTTCACAGCTCGGCTGTTGCTGCGCAGGAACTGATAAACCAAGAAGCGACTAAGTTATGGCTTAAAGAAAAACAAGAGACGATAGAACTTATCTCTCAACAGCTAGCTGACAATACGATAGATAAAGCCCGTCTGTTGGAATTGCGTCAAACGCTTCGCTCAGCGCGAACAGAATTACAATATAAGGTTGACGTTATTAAACCGGTTAATAATAGCGTGCAGGCAGATTTGGCCGACCTTGGCGCTGCCCCCGATGAAGATGCGCCACCAGAGCCCGATAATATTCAAAAGTTGCGCGCTGAGTTAACGAATGAGTCGTTAATTATTGAAGGTTTGCTGACACAAGCCGAAGCGCTGACGTCTAAATCATCGCGGTTGTTAGAAAAAATCACTTCGTTAAGACGCACATTATTTTTAGATGGGCTTTTTGAGCGGCAAATGGCAGTATTTAATACTACTTTATGGAAAACAGCAGAAGAGCCTTTTTATGCTCAATTTTCAAATTACAAAGGTATTTTTTACGATAAAACTCTGCGGTCGTTGAGTGTCATATCGGGCTGTATTCTTTTGGTCGTTTTCCTTTTCGCCACGTTAGTATCAAAAAAAAGGTTAACTATAAAATTACAAAATGCTGGGCGGGAACATGTGTTTCCATTGGTTTCAGCGTCGTTAGTTTTGCCATTTTTAGCGATAGGGCTAGGGCTGCTTTTCATTTATCAACTATTTATTAGCCAAGGCATTGTTACCGAGGCTAATCACTTATTAATACAAAAGGTATTAATGCTTACGGGGTTTTTGTTCGCTGTGTATTTGATGACAGGGCGGTTTTTGAAAGCGGCTCTTATTCGTTCACATTTGCGTTATTTAATCTGTGTGGTGGCACTGCTGTTTGCTGTCGATACATTGCTTCTTGAAAGTGGAAAAATTATCGGGGTGCCCATAGAGCTGGCAGTTGTCCAAAGTTATATTGTGAGCTTAACTTTTGCGTTTATATTAGGCCTGTTTTCTTTGTTTGTATTGATAGGGCCAAAAGAGACTAAAGACTACTTTTTCCCACGCAAGATATTTGTTGTTTTTCTAATGATTAGCCTCTCCATCATTATATTTAATGTATTTGGCTATGCAGCTCTTAGCCGTTATATCTTCGAAGGTTTTGTTCTTATTTTTTCATTATTAGCGTCTATTCTCGTTATAAGAGCGGTTATTCGTCCATACTTTTATCGCTTAGATAAACGCTTTTCTCAAGACAACATAGGGGAAGACTCAGAGCAGGTTATTTACTTCTGGTTATGCCTCTCATTGGATCTTATTTTGTTCTTTATCTGTTTACCTTTTGTTGCCGGTATTTTTGGCACCGAATGGCAATATATTCAAGAGACGATAAAGCAGGCATTTTTTGGCTTTAAAGTTGGCAATATGACCATCTCAATTTCAAATATTGGGGTTGGTTTACTTGTCTTTCTAACCTTGCTGTTCATCACACGTGTTATTCAGCGTATTTTGGATCAAAAGATTTTGCCTAAAACGAACATGGATACGAGTGTTCGTCAGTCAATAACACAGGTGTTAGGTTATGTTGGGCTGATTATTGCGCTAATGGCGAGTATATCAGCGGTTGGATTTGATCTAACGAATTTGGCGTTGATAGCCGGTGCGCTGTCTGTTGGCATTGGTTTTGGTTTGCAAAGTATCGTGAGTAACTTTGTTTCAGGCCTTATTTTGCTGTTTGAACGGCCCATAAAAGTAGGGGATTGGCTGATTACCAATTCAGGTGAAGGGATTGTAAAGAAAATTAGCGTGCGTGCCACAGTTGTTGAAACCTTTGACCGAACATCGATTATTGTGCCAAATGCTGAGCTCATTTCATCGTCTGTTAAAAATTGGACGCATGCAGATAGAGTAGGTCGTGTGATTGTGAATGTTGGCGTGTCATACTCCTCGGACCCACAACAAGTTCGAGATCTTCTAATGGACATGATTACGGAAAATAAAGACGTCTTAAAAACCCCAAAACCAACAGTTCTTTTTAAGGACTTTGCAGATAGCGCATTGATATTTGAAATACGTTTCTTTATTAGTAATATCCAAGAAATTTTTCCAATTTCAAGCCAAGTGCGCTTTGATATTTGGGAAGTTTTTAAAGAGGCAGGGGTGGAAATTTCTTTCCCACAAAGAGACTTACACATTCGTACAGCACCTGGATTAGAGGGAGTGTTTGATGGAAAATAGTCATATTCTTTACGCTTGTAAGTTGAATGGCGACGGCTCGAGTACCTTGCTCGAAGAGTCACAGATACAACAAACCATTAGTAGTGAATCCAAGGTTTGGATTCATTTAGAAGCAGAGCACCCAGAAAGCCGCCGTTTGCTTGAAAAAGAGTTTCCGCATTTAGATCACTTAGTTGTTGATGCCTTATGTGCAGATGAAACAAGACCTAGAATTCTTGAATTTGACTATGGCGCGTTGCTTATTTTACGCGGGGTAAATTTAAACCCTGGCGCTGAGCCGAATGATATGGTGTCGATACGTTTATGGGTTGATAAAGATAATATTATCAGCCTACGGCGTCGAAAACTAAGAGCTGCCATCGATATTCAAGGGAAACTGAAAGCGGGGAAAGGGCCAAAAAATAGTGGCGATTTTGTGACCATGCTAATCGCCGGTTTATTTGAGCGAATGGAACCTATTTTTTCTGAAATAGATGAGAAGTTAGACGAGGTTGAAGAAAGTGTTATGGAAAACCCTGACACAAATGAGCGACAGGAAATCACCTCTATTCGTAAAGACGCCATTATGTTTAAACGTTATATTGCCCCTCAAAGAGACGTGATTTCAAGCCTTCGTGTCTCTGATCAGTCGTGGTTGGAGCAAATGCATAAACGCCGCTTGCAAGAGTCATTAGACCGCGTAATAAGGTATGTTGAAGATTTGGATACGATTCGTGAGAGGGCTCAAATTGTTAAAGATGAGCTGGTCACCGGTCTTTCTGATCGGCTGAATAAAAATATGTATATGCTCTCGGTTGTTGCGGCTATATTTTTGCCCCTAGGTTTCTTGACCGGGCTGTTAGGGATTAATGTTGGCGGTATACCAGGGGCAAATAATGAAGCTGCTTTTTGGATCTTTATGGGCATATTGGCGCTAATTATCTTAGCTCAGGTCTGGTTGTTTAAAAAATTAAAATGGTTTTAATAAGCGGTTTTTAAAGGTATACGGTAGTGAGTATCGGCCAAGCGTTTAGCGGATAGTTTGCTGGCCTTAACTGAACCAGCAAACCATTCATGGCGTCTTATAAGAGAGGGGGTAAGGGGCTAAAACCGCTGAGTGTTTATAAAAATAGTCTCTGCATACCGTTAAACAGGGGGAGCGCATGCAATGGCTAAATTTTGCCCTTTTTAGTTAATAGCGCGTAGGTGGCTAAAGTGTTTCCAAAACGCTAGAACTAACGGGTCTTTCCCACTTAAGCCTCTTTTCAATAGACGCAATAATATGCCCGGCTATATCTTTACCGGTGGCAGACTCAATACCTTCTAAACCCGGAGATGAATTAACTTCTAAAAGCAGTGGACCTTTACTCGAACGTATAATATCAACGCCAGCAACTTTAAGCCCTAATACTTTTGCCGAAAGCGTTGCTAAACGACGTTCTTCGGGTGTTATTTTAACCACAGAAGCGCTACCACCTTGATGAATGTTGGCTCTAAATTCACCAGGAGCAGCCGTTCGTTGAATTGAGGCAACTACTTTGCCATCAATGACAAAACAGCGTAAATCTTTCCCGTCTGCTTCTTTAATAAATTCTTGAACTAGCAAGTTTGCATGCAGTGCTTTGAAGGCATTGATAACACTTTCGGCGGCTTTTTTAGTTTCAGCTAATACAACACCTCGGCCTTGAGTGCCTTCTAATAGTTTTACAATCAATGGCGCTCCGCCAACCATTTCTATCAAGTCGCTGGTATCCATTGGCGAGTGTGCAAAACCTGTTGTGGGGATACCAATGCCACTTTTTAACATCAGTTGAAGAGAAAATAACTTATCTCTTGATTGGCTAATAGCGGATGATGAATTGACGGTATAAATGCCCATGCTTTCAAATTGGCGAGCCAAGGCGCAGCCATAAAAGGTCATGCTAGGTCTTATACGTGTGACAACGGCATCTAAGTCATTGAGGATTTTACCGCCTCGATAATGGACTTCAGGTGCTTGTTCATCGACTTTCATATAGCAATATTTGATGTTTAAAAACACCATTTCGTGGCCCCGTTCCTCAGCGGCTTCCATAAGGCGCATGTTGCTATAAAGGTCGGGGTTACTGGCAAGTAAGCCTATTTTTAGCCCACTTTTGTTTTTTTGAGGCTGGCCATACCAATCGTAAAGCTGTTCTTTTGACGGCTCGTTGAGGCATAGGCTTAGCTCAGGGTCTACCAAGATTCGTCCTTTCATCGCTTCACGACCTAACAACATACGATAGCCCATTGAATCACGGTTTGCTAAGGTGAGTTCTACTTCCCATGTTTCGCTTTCCACCTTAATTAAGGTGGAAATTACGTAGCGTGTTTCAGAAATTCCAGACGAGCTTTTGACGGAACGTTTGTCAACCACAGGGCGTTCACAGCGCAACACAGTGCGGCGATCCTTTTGTAGTGGGTGTACTTCAAAGCTAACCCATAAAAGGCCTTCGCGTCTAAAGGTTTGAATGTTAAAGGCATGAATAGAGGATGTTTTAGCACCTGAGTCTACACGCGCTTTGATAGCAGGAATGCCTAGGGCAGGGAAGGAACACCATTCTTCACTACCTACAATGATTTTATTATTGCTAGAAGTCATTTATTAGTCCAAATTAAAGGGTAAAAGGGGTACAAAACTAGATGATTGGAAGGTCTTCAGGGGGGGCTTCATCACTAGCAGGATCAAGGTCCAGCTGAAAAGCCTCCAAATTATCTACAACATCCTTAGGTCGTGTGAAACGCGCAATATGAAATAAGGCTTCACCTTCACTAACGAGAGGCAGATTGGTTCTGCCGATAATAATGCCTGAAATGGGTGAAATAATATCGGTTTCTTTGCCATCCTCACCGTAGGGTGTTGCAACAGCACCGAGTAAGTCACCCTCAAAAACATGTTTTCCCATTGAAACAGTCATCCGGAAAATACCACTTTGAGGTGCGCGAACCCAAAGAGTAGAACGTGCAACAAAAGGTTCTGGAGCTTTCTTTTTGGTTTTACGTTTAGGGGGTGTCAGCATGCCAATCGATTGCATCACCGATAGAATGCCTTTGACCCCTGCGCGGATCGAAAACTCATCGAAGCGGAGTGCTTCCCCTGCTTCGTAAACAATGATTGGTAAGTTTTTTTCTGTACTACAGGCATACCGTAAAGAGCCTTCTATTAGGCCAGAATTAACCACCACAGGTGCATTAAAGGCTAAGGCCATCTGTTCGGTCACCTGGTTGCTTAAGTCGGCGCGTATTTGCGGCAAGTTGTCTCTATGAATAGCTGCTGTATGCAAATCAATGCCATGTGTACATTGCTGCACCACTTCGGTCATAAATAATTTAGCTAAGCGCGCAGCTAAGGAGCCTTTTACCGAGCCTGGGAAACAGCGGTTTAAATCTCTGCGGTCGGGTAAGTAACGGCTTTGGTTGAGAAAGCCATAAACATTAACAATAGGCACAGTAATCAACGTGCCTTTCATTCGTGAGAGTGACTTGCTTTTTACCAGTCGACGAATAATTTCAACGCCATTAATTTCATCACCATGTACGGCCGCAGAAACAAAGAGAATGGGGCCTTCTTGCTTTCCTCGAATGACCTGTACCGGCATTGATAAAGAAGAATGTGTATATAAATCTGGCAGGGGAACATCAATGATAGTGTTTGTTCCTGGTAAGACTTCTTGACCTGCAAGTATAAAGGGTTCTGACATTTTAATTATCCACTTGTATGTAGCTTAAATAGAGACCTTATCAGTCGGTTTTATTAATTAGCTAGAGATTAAACCGATCTGCTTATTGGTCTGCGTCGTCTTCATGAAGTTGGTTTAATTCATCTGATTGTAAATCCTGAACTTTTGGCCTTCGGCGAGCCTTTGTTTTCTTTGGAATCATGCCACGTAAAGAGTCTAATTTTCCAAAGCATAATAGCCTATCATCAGCTTCGAGTTCGCGTGCAGCACGTGGGTTAGGGATTGCCTTGGCCCCTCGATACAAGGTGAGCACGTTAATGTCTTTTTCTTCATCCATCACTTCTTGGATGGTCTTCCCAAGAAACTCTGATCCTTCAGGAATATATATTTCACTGACGCCATACCCTTTGCTAATGGTTAATCGTTGGCGTATATCAATTTCAGGAAAATCAACTTGAGCAGATACATAGTCAATTACAGCGCCGGCAATATCTAAACCGGTGGCCGTTTCAATACCTTCAAGTCCTGGCGAAGAATTGACCTCCATTATTTGAGGGCCGTTTTTACCTTCCAACATATCAACGCCAGCTACTTCTAGGCCTAAAATCTGAGTTGCTCGTACGGCTGTTTCTCTATACCGTTCATCAAGTTCTACCGGTTCAGCAATGCCGCCTCGGTGTACATTGCTACGAAATTCTTGTCCTTGGGCGACGCGGCGCATTGCGGCAACAACACGATCGCCAACGACAAAAGCGCGAATATCCTTTCCTTTGCTTTCTGCCACAAACTTTTGAATGAGCACATTTTGTTTTTGGCTTTGTAGTAGTTCAATAATCGACTCAGCCGCTTTCATTGATTCAGCCAATAGCACACCAATGCCCTGGGTGCCTTCAATCAATTTAATAACGACAGGTGCACCACCAACTCGTTCGATCGCAGGAATCACATCCTTTCGGTCTCGGACAAAGGTAGTTCTAGGAATACCAATATGATGACGACTTAAGATTTGCAGGCTACGTAACTTATCTCGCGAGTTAGAAATGCCATGTGCAGTATTAGCACAAAAAACGCCCATTTCTTGAAATTGACGGACAACAGCCGTGCCATAGTAAGTAATTGATGCACCAATTCTCGGTAACACAGCATCATAGCTACTTAAAACTTTTTGCCGGTAGTAGAGGTCGGGGATGCCTTGTTGTAAATCGATAGCAAACTTAAGGGTGTTTAAGACTTTTACATCATGCCCTCTTTGAAGGGCCGCTTCTTTTAAACGTCGTGTGCTGTAGGCATTAGGTCCACAGGATAAAATAGCAAGTTTCATAAGAGCACCCTTAGGTTTTATCGTTAAGAAGTGATTGTATAGTCTTAATAATTGAAGCTACAGCTTTATATCGCTAAAGGTTAAATCGGTTAGCTCAAATTTGTTCTCGTTTTGTTTTTAATAAGTTGAGCCAATTAATTTTTTTGTCATTGTAGGGTAGGGGCCATTTAGACTTAGCCAGATGGAAGGAAATGTATCTGAAAAACCAGCTTCATTTATTTTTCCTATAAATTGTCCATTAAAATAAAAGTAAGTGATTTTTTCATTATCAATGTAAACCGTAATGGTATCGTTGGGTTTAACGCTCGGCCATATTTTTAATAATTGTTTTGCCCAGTTTTTTTTCTGCTCTTCGCTAATATTGAAACGTTTCAATTGGGTTAGTGTTTCATCTACAAGCTCAACATTAGAGATGACTCTTTTGTAAGTTAGCTCTAGAGA
>NZ_JAHRVT010000011.1:0-62115 GCF_019090545.1 Cycloclasticus sp.
AGTTAAATTTTAAAATAAATAGGATTTAGTAAAGATGAACATTATTCTTCTTGAAAAGGTAGCAAATTTAGGTAACTTGGGTGACAAAGTAACAGTAAGGCCCGGTTTTGGACGTAATTTTTTAATCCCCGGTGGTAAAGCAGTTCTTGCGACGCCAGCCAGAATTAAAGAATTTGAAGCACGTAGAGCAGACCTTGAAAAAGCAGAAGCTGAGCGTCTAACAAAAGCTCAAGCAAGAGCAGAAGCCATTGAAGTGTTAAACTTAACTATTACTCACCAGGCGGGTGAAGAAGGTAAGTTATTTGGATCGGTCGGCTTACCGGATATTATTAAAGCATGTGCGGATGCAGGTGTTGAAGTTGATAAGCAAGAAATTAAATTACCTGAAGGTTCAATTAGACAGACAGGTGAATTTGAAGTGGCTATCCACTTACATACTGATGTTGTTGCATCACTAAAATTGGCGGTTGTTGCTGAAGCTTAGGACACCACATTTAAAAAAAGCCGGTGTCATTTGGCACCGGCTTTTTTTTGCAAAGAAGATTTCACCTTCCTGTACAATCGTAAAAACTTTCAATTTATCTTCAAAAACTGCTCATGTCTGAAGAACCATTATTTGACTATGAAATGCCCGATGAGACAGAGTTTCTTCGTGTTCCACCTCACTCATTACAAGCCGAACAATCAGTTTTAGGCGGTTTAATGTTAGATAATCAGTGCTGGGATACAGTGGCTGATAAGGTTTCACCAGAGGACTTTTACCGTAAAGAACACCGGCTAATTTTTGAATCGATTGCAGACTTAGCAAAAAAAGACGAGCCTTTCGATGTTGTTACTATTTCCGAAGTGCTCGGGCAAGCTGGGGAATTAGAAAGTGTCGGTGGTTTAGCGTATTTAGGGGCGCTCGCAAAAGATACGCCTAGTGCAGCAAACATTGTTAGCTATGCAGCTATTGTTCGGCAACGATCTGTTCGGCGTCAGCTTATTCATATTGGTAATGAAATATCAGATTCTGGGTTTGATACTGAAGGCCGAGACATAAATGAATTGTTGGACGAAGCTGAAAGTAAAGTTTTTAAAATTGCCGAACAGGGTGCAAAAGGGCAAAAGGGTTTTGAATCGATTAAAAACTTATTGGGCGTAGCCGTTGATAAGATTACCGAATTACATGAAAACCAAAATGCTATTACCGGTGCGAGTACCGGGTTTTCTGATTTAGATGAAATGACATCCGGTCTTCAACCGGCTGATTTAATTATTGTCGCTGGCCGACCTTCAATGGGCAAAACCAGTTTTGCAATGAACTTGGCAGAAAACATAGGCATTCAAAGTGGCTTGCCTATCGCCGTATTTAGTATGGAGATGCCGGGTGATTCATTAGCGATGAGAATGATGTCTTCTTTAGGCCGAATTGATCAGCATAAAGTTAGAACCGGACAGCTTGATGATGATGAGTGGCCACGAATGCAATCTTCAATTAATCTGTTGGCAGAAGCTAAAATATTCATTGATGACACAGGAGCACTGAGCCCAATTGAGGTTCGTGCCCGAGCAAGGCGACTGATGAAAGAACATGGTCAGCTAGGTTTGATTGTTCTCGATTACTTACAGTTGATGCAATCACCATCGAAAAGTGAAAGTCGTGTGGCAGAGATTTCAGATATTTCGCGTTCATTGAAAGCCTTAGCCAAAGAGTTAAATGTACCAGTTATTGCTTTATCTCAGTTGAATCGTAATTTGGAGCAACGGCCGAATAAACGACCAGTGATGTCTGACTTGCGGGAGTCGGGAAGTATTGAGCAGGATGCCGATGTTATTATTTTTATTTATAGGGATGAAGTATATAACGAAGACTCTGATGCAAAAGGTGTGGCAGAAATTATTATTGGTAAACAGCGTAATGGGCCGATTGGCACCTGTCGGTTGACGTTTTTAGGGCAATATACGCGGTTTGAGAACTATGCCAATGACAGTTACATTGATGATGAATATTGATCTGATGGTTAATTAGTGGCCCATCAACGCATTATGACGTTAGAATAATTATGTCTTTTCACCCCGAAGCGGTTATTGATTTATCGGCATTAACACATAATGCTGATGTTGCTCGTCGAGCAGCTCCTAACTCAAAACTTATGGCGGTAATAAAAGCAGATGCTTATGGGCATGGCATGTTAGCGGTTGCTCAGGCGTTGTCATCGGTTGATGGTTTTGCTGTAGCACGGCTAGAAGAAGCAATAAAACTTAGACAAGCAGGCATCGATAAAATAATTCTTGTGTTAACTGGGTTTTCTTCTCAAGCAGACCTTGAGCAGTTTTGTGCCTATGACCTAGATGCAGTTATTCATAGTGAGTACCAAGTAGAGCTACTCCATTCAGCTGATATTTCAACACCGATATCTGCTTGGTTAAAAATAAATACGGGGATGAACCGTCTAGGAGTTGATGCGTCCGCAGTGCCGAGGCTTTACGACGCTTTGCAACTATCTGGAAAGCTGCGTTTGCCGGTTAAGTTAATGACTCACTTGGCCTGTGCGGACGATATGAATTCATCGTCTACAACCTCTCAAATTAGTGTGTTTGATGAAGCTACGCTCGGTTTGAACGGTGAACAAAGTATTGCTAATTCAGCTGGATTGTTAGGTTGGAAGCATGCACAAAGACACTGGGTGCGTCCTGGCATAATGCTATATGGTGCCAGCCCGTTTTGTGACTCAACAGCAAGTGATGATCATTTGCTTCCTGTGATGACACTAAAAAGCAGGGTTCTATCAATAAGAACGGTTAGAAAATCGGGCTGCGTCGGTTATGGTTCAACTTGGCAAGCTAATAGAACCAGCCTAATAGCAATTGTTGCGATTGGTTACGGCGATGGTTATCCTCGCCATGCCGTGACAGGAACACCCGTTTTGGTAGCGGGCCAAGTAGCCCCATTAGTAGGCTGTGTTTCAATGGACTCGATTACGGTGGATATCAGTCAATGCAATAATGTTCGCGTGGGTGATGAAGTTGTTTTATGGGGACGTGGTTTGCCCATTGAGGAAGTGGCTGAAAAAAGTGGTACGATTTCCTATGAATTATTGTGTGGGATTACTCATCGTGTCAGTCGATCTATACGGGAAACATTAAATGTCGAGTAAACCTAAAACTGTTTATAGCTGTCAAGAATGTGGGGCGAGTGCAACTAAATGGGCTGGACAATGCCAAGATTGTGGTGGCTGGAATACTCTGCAAGAATCAACGCTGAGCGGTTCCTCTAAAGTAAACCGTTTTAGTGGTTATGCTGACCAAGCCAGCTCGGCGGAAGTGCAAATCTTATCTTCTGTAACAGCGCAGCGTTTAGAGCGTACTCAAAGTGGCATGGATGAGTTGGATCGAGTACTCGGTGGAGGTATTGTTCCCGGCTCAGCAATTCTTATTGGTGGTGATCCTGGGATTGGTAAATCAACCTTATTGCTGCAATCATTGGCGAGTATGAGTCAACGTACTAAAACGCTCTATGTAACGGGTGAAGAGTCTGCTCAACAAGTAAGTATGCGTGCGACGCGACTTCATTTATCAGTCGATAAAGTTAATATTTTATGTGAAATTGCACTCGAAACCATATTGGCGACAGCAGAAAAAATGTCAGCAGATGTTTTGGTTGTAGACTCTATTCAAACGGTTTTTAGTGATGAGTTACAGTCTGCGCCCGGCTCGGTTGGGCAGGTACGTGAATGTGCTGCACGGCTGGTACGATTTGCTAAACGCACAAATACCACCATATTTTTAGTGGGCCATGTCACCAAAGAAGGGGCGATTGCTGGTCCACGTGTTTTAGAACATATGGTGGATTCTGTTTTATATTTTGAGGGTGATTCGGGAAGCCGTTTCCGCGTGATAAGGGCGATTAAAAACCGCTTTGGTGCGGTTAATGAGTTGGGCGTTTTTGCGATGACAGAAAAAGGGCTTCGCGAAGTGACAAATCCCTCTGCTATTTTTCTTTCACGTCACGAACAAGAAGTGCCTGGTAGTGTTGTAATGGTGACTCGCGAAGGGACTCGTCCACTTCTGGTTGAGGTGCAAGCATTGGTCGATGAAAGTAGGCAAGGAAACCCTAAACGGGTTACTGTCGGGATGGACCAAAACCGTTTGGCTATGCTGTTGGCTATTCTACATAGGCATGGGCAATGCTCATTACTTGACCAAGATGTATTTGTAAATATCGTTGGTGGCCTACGTGTTATGGAAACAGGTGGTGATTTGGCGGTCGTTGCAGCGTTATTATCTAGCTTTAAATCTAAAAATATCTCTAAAGACTGGGTGGTGTTTGGTGAGTTAGGCCTATCAGGGGAAGTTCGCCCTGTGCCTAATGGTGAGGAGCGTCTAAAGGAAGCTGCGAAACACGGTTTTAAGTTTGCACTAGCGCCTAAAGGAAATATTCCTAAGGAAGGTGTCGATGGTCTAAAAATACACCCGGTGAGCGTGTTAAGGGATGCATTGCAGTTTTTTTAGAAGCATTTTTTGAAGAGTAATGACTAAAGTAGAAGTTGCCCTTCCACTCTGTTGCTTATATTTAAGGGTTATTCAGTAAAAAAAAGATATTTATTGTCTGCAATGTTTAAGACATTGTTATTAGCTAGTTTGGTCTCGCTGGATATCGTGTTGCCGTCGATGGAAATGCTAATATCGTCCATTAATCTTGAAATATAATACCCGTCGGCTCTCTTAGCAATCATTGCGGGTGTGGTGTTAGTAATATTGACTTCATTAACAGCCTTATTTAACGCGCTAACTAGGCCGATGTTGGCACCATTTAGAGCTTGAAGGTTTGCTTTGCCTACTGGGCGTAACGATGGTTGCGCAGTTGATGTGCCTGAGGTGTCGATATCATCGATGGTAGAAAAAGAATAAAGAAGACTGTGTTTTCCGATGTTAATTTTGTCGCCTTTCTTAATGGCCTCTTTTTGAATTGGCTGCCCATTAATAAAAGTGGGGAACTGTTCAGATACGCTTTCAATAAAGTATTCGTTAGCAACCCGAGTCACTTTTAAGTGTGTTGGTGCGATAGCAAGGCTGTCGATAATAAATGTATTGTCAGGGGCCCTGCCGATGGTTGAGGTGTTTTGTTCGAGTTGGAATACCTCAATGGGCTTGCTGTTAAAAAAAAGAGTCAGTTTAGCCATAAGTCATATTCCATTATTTTTTTATATTAAATTAGAGGCACCATAATCGTTATTTTTCATAACGATTATGATGATTGAAATTTCGCCAGCTTTACAGCATTGTCTTCAGTTAATACGATTTCAACAGAGTGTTTATAGAGTTTTAAACTGGTTCCTTGTTCTGGAATAGATTCAAGGTATTCAATAATTAGCCCGTTTAATGTTTTAGGACCGTTGGTTGGCAATTTCCAGCCCATAGAACGATTAAGTTCTCTAATGGTAATGTTGCCGCTAACGAGTATGCTGCCATCTGCTTTTTTCTGAATGTCAGGAGAGCTATCTGAAAAGTCGGTGGTGAATTCACCGATCACTTCTTCTAACAGGTCTTGTAAAGTTATTAAGCCTAAAATGGAGCCATATTCATTTACAACAAAAGCAAAGCGTTGTTTGTTCTGTTGAAAGTTAATCAGTTGTTTATACAGGCTTGTGTTATTTGGAATAAAGTAAGGTGGTTGCTTAATGTCTAATAATTGTTGATGGCTAAAGTCACCACTGTTAGCTAACTGCAAGATATCTTTCGTTCTTAAAAAGCCTTGAATAGAATCCATATTAGTGGAAAAAACCGGCAAATTAGAATAGGACGCATTCAATAATTGTTTTTTTATATCATCGATGTCGTCATCAAGATCAATACCGTGAATATCGTTAATAGGGGTCATAATATCTTCAACGGTGGCCTGTTGAAGATCAAGAATACCCAGTAGCATGCCTTTATGCTCATCGGGAATTAGGTTTCCAGCCTCGGTCACAACAGTACGTAATTCATCATGGTGCAAATGTGTGTCTGTATCATGTTGAACATGGATGCCCACCATTCTTAGTAATAAGTTAGATAAGGTGTTGATGACCCAAACGAGTGGGTAAAGGAGCTTTAATAAAGGTGTGTATATAATCGATGCAAAAAAAGCTAAACGTTCAGGGTGGCTAGCTGCCCAAGTTTTTGGTGCGACTTCAGAAAAAATTAAAATAATGAAAGTCAGTAACCCCGCGGCAATAGCGATACCTGATTCGCCATATAGGCGTAAGGCTAGGATGGTTGCAATCGATGAGGCGAAAATGTTAATAAAATTATTGCCTAATAAAATAAGGCCGATTAATCGATCTGGCTTTTTTAACAGGGTATGGGCCATCTTGGCGCCTAAATGGCCGCTTTTGACAAGATGTATAAGCCGATACTTATTCAAGCGCATCAAGGCAGTCTCAGAGCCGGAAAAAAAAGCGGATAATAAAATAAGGATGAATAACGTGGAAAAAAGAAATCCCAGTGAAAGGTCTGTCACGGCGTGTGGCTCAAATTAATATAATGTACTTTCTAAGACTTGTTTGTATAGCTGTCAAGTTAAAACACAGCGGAAGTCTAAAACAGCACGTTAACGCACAAAAAATTGCACGAGGTGTCGGTTTTTTGACATACTAATTGAAATTTATATTTCATGACATGGGTTTATTGCTTTATGGCATTACAAAAAGTTTTTTTGATAGGTGATGATAAAGATCGCTGCTCAGAAGTAATAACAGTATTAAATTTTTTAGATTATAAGGTTAAATTATTAACCTTGGATAAGTTACAAAATGAAGTCAAGGATGATGAGTCACCACTGGTTATTCTTTGTGATGATGTGAGCTTTAAGGACGATGAGATACATTCTTTTTATTCAGAGCCTTCAGAGCCTAAGCACCAGCAACCATTTTTGTATTTACATAACAAAGGGCGCGCGCCTAAATTGTCTAAAACCATAGCGAGCTACCTCGTCCCCTTAGAGTGGCCAACCACCTATCAGCACTTTATTAACAGTATTCGTCAGTTACAGTCTGTAGGGCATTCGTTAACAAGAGATGCGACACAACGATCGACTGAATTATTTAGAAGTTTGGTAGGTAATAGTCAGGAGGTTAAACGTGTTAGGCAGCTGATTCAACAGGTATGCGTTTCGGATGCAACGGTGTTAATTCTTGGTGAGTCGGGTACAGGAAAAGAAGTTATTGCGAGAAATATTCATTACCATTCGACACGCCGTCAAAAGTCTTTTGTGCCTATCAACTGTGGAGCAATACCAGCAGAGCTGATTGAAAGTGAGTTGTTTGGTCATGAAAAGGGAGCCTTTACTGGTGCATTAACAGCAAGGCAGGGACGTTTTGAGTTGGCAGAAGGTGGGACCCTATTTCTTGATGAAATTGGTGATATGCCGATGCAAATGCAGGTAAAGTTACTACGAGTGTTACAGGAAAAAGTATTTGAGCGGGTAGGGGGGACTAAGTCTATTGAATGTAATGTAAGGGTGCTAGCTGCGACACATCGAGATTTAAAGCAGGAGATTGAAAAGGGCAGCTTTAGGGAAGATTTATTTTATAGATTAGATGTATTTCCTATTAGTATTGCGCCATTAAGAAATCGCGCTGAAGATATTCCTATGCTGGTGAGTGAATTAGTGCAGCGTATTGAAAATGATAATAAAGGCTCTGTGCGCTTTACCTCGGGTGCATTAATGGCGCTATGTCAGTACGACTGGCCTGGTAATGTTAGAGAGTTGGCAAATATGGTAGAGCGACTCGCCATTATTCATGCTTACGGGGTTGTAGATGTTAAGGACTTGCCTGATAAGTTTCAGCAGTACGATAGTGCTCCAGTGGCTACTCAAGAAGAGCTGACGTTGGAGCCACCAATATTCGACGAGACAAGTTTATTAAATCATCATTCGGTGACTAATGGCCATCATACGGTAGGTATCTTGCCTGAGCAAGGGATGGATCTTAAAGAGCATTTGAATAACCTTGAGTATTCATTAATTCAACAGGCGTTAAATGATTCGGATGGTGTGGTGGCGCATGCCGCTAAGAAGTTAAGTATGCGTCGAACGACCCTAGTTGAGAAGATGCGCAAACATGAGATTAACCGCGCGGATTAAGTGACCAATATTTGACATTCGTTAAATCAATACTTCATAACGTATTGTTTATTAAGCATTAAATAATATGGCACGTTTTTGGCATTGTTTGTGAGTACCACAATTACAATGGCAGAAAATGAGTTTACTTGCTACATCAGATAAGGTTCATCAGAGCCAACCACTTGAAGATGCTTTTCATGCGTTTAATCAAGTGTCGCAACACCTAACGGAGTCATACCAGCAACTCGAACAACAGGTGGTTGTTTTAAGTGATGCGCTAGCTCAATCAAACTCAGAAAAAATACAGCACTTATCAGACAAAGAGGCCTTAGCGACTCAATTGGAAGGGTTGATTGAGGCTATTCCTGGTGCAGTTATTGTTCTTGATGTTCAGCAGAAAGTTGTCAAGCTAAATGCTTGCGCTAGATCCTGGGTGGATGGAGATGTACTAGGGTTACCGTGGGATAATGTACAGACAAATTATTTGATTCCCGATGAGCAGCTTGCAGATCAATTTAGTCTAAAGACGGGGCAAATAGTCGCCTTATCCACCACAAGCTTAGGTGGGCAATCTGGTAGTGTCGTTTTACTAACCGATATCACTCAGCAACGAGAGTTACATCAACAGCTTGAGCATAAAAAAAAACTGGCTGAAATGGGTGAGTTTTCCGCAGGCTTGGCTCATCAAATCAGAACGCCTTTAGCGTCTGCATTATTGTATGCCTCGCAACTGAATACAGGTGTATTAAGTCATGAGGCGCAGCAAATTTTTGCCGCAAAACTACTTGATAGATTAAGGCTATTGAACACACAAGTAACAGATATGCTGAATTATTCGCATCATGGTGAGTTTGTGAAGCAGCCCGTTAAATTAACAACGTTTATTAAGGGCTTAAGCGATTTGTATCAGGATAAACCAGTTGCTTTTGAGGGTCGTGATGCAGAAGAGTCTATACAGCTTTATATCAGTAAAAATGCTTTGCTCGGCGCGATTGGTAATTTGCTAGATAACGCCTTAGATGCGACTAAGTCGGGTGAATCTGTGACATGTTCAATAAGCTTGAACGGTGACGCTAACCTAAGAATCACCGTGGCAGACCAAGGGCATGGCTTGAGCAAAAAGCAGCAACAACGAATATTCGAGCCCTTCTATACCAATAAAGCCAATGGAACAGGGTTAGGTTTGGCTGTGGTCAGTAATGTGGTTAACGCCCACGCGGGTGACATTAAATGGGTCTCAAAGGTAGGGGTTGGGACCACGATGGACGTTCAATTACCGGTGGTAATGTCATCGTCCATGAAGCAACTACAAGGGAGTATGTAAGGTGATAAAACAAATAGATGTGTTAATTGTTGAAGATGATGAACCGTTGCGAGAAGCTATTCAAGATGCGTTAACGGCTTACGGTTATCAAACAAAGTGCGCTGCTAACGGCCTTGAAGCACTTAAAGTGCTGGAGAAGTATCAGGCTCGTTTAGTGATCAGTGATGTTCAAATGGACGGAATGGGTGGTCAAGAACTACTTGAAATGCTCAAAGTGCGGTTTCCAAACTTACCGGTTTTATTAATGACTGCGCATGCCACAGTGGAGCAGGCCGTCAAGGCGATACAAGCAGGTGCATCAGACTATTTAACAAAACCCTTTGAGGTGGACCAACTCATTGTTCATGTGGAGCAAACGATCTCGCCAAGAGAAACCGCGTTTGGTGAACTACCCAGTAATGACAGCTGTATGAAAGACATTGTGGCGTTAGCAGGGCGTGTCGCTAAAAGTGAAGCGACGGTATTGATACAGGGCGAAAGTGGCACGGGTAAAGAAGTGTTATCGCGATTTATTCACAAAAACTCGCCTAGAAGTAAAAAAGAATTTGTGGCGATAAATTGTGCGGCGATTCCTGAAAACATGCTTGAAGCAATGTTGTTTGGCTATGAAAAAGGGGCGTTTACAGGTGCATATCAGTCGTCAGCAGGAAAATTCGAGCAGGCGCAAGGCGGGACTATTTTGCTGGATGAAATCTCTGAAATGAATATTTTATTACAGGCTAAATTGTTGCGTGTTTTACAAGAAAAAGAAGTGGAGCGCTTGGGCGGCAAAAAAACCATAGCGCTTGACGTGCGTGTATTGGCGACCACCAATAAAGACCTAAGAACCCTGGTGAACGAGGGTAAGTTTAGAGAGGATCTGTTGTATAGGATCAATGTGTTCCCCATCAATATACCACCACTAAGAGAGCGAAAAGCAGATGTTCTGGCTTTGTCGAAAACGATGATTGCGCGACATTATAACGGCGACCAATCGCCACCAACACTATCAGCTAACGCCATTAAGCTGCTTGAAAAGCATGATTGGAAAGGGAATGTTCGTGAGTTGGAAAATGTCATTCAGCGGGCTTTAATTATGGCAAATGGCTCAATGATTACTGAGAACGATTTGATTTTTGAATCGACGCCATCAGCAATAAGCACAGAGCCGCTTGAGATGCCTGAGACGTCAGAAAATGAGTTGAGTGCAGGTGTTAGAGCGGTCGAAGATAAGCTTATTCTCGATACGCTAGTTAGTGCTAATGGCAGTCGTAAAAATACTGCCGAACGGCTTGGTATCAGTGCAAGAACACTGCGCTACAAAATTGCACGGATGCGTGAGGCGGGCGTTGAAATCCCTGCATGATGGTATTAATTGTTCAGAAACACGGTAAGGAAAAAGACTATGAGTAACATGGAAATAAATAATGTATTGGCCCAAATGCGGGCGATGTCGGCGCAAGCTTCAAATACAGTTGCAGAAGCAAAACCAACAAATTCGTCAGACTTCTCAACAATGCTGAGTCAGTCAATTGAAGCGGTGAATAAAACACAACAAGAAGCCAGTACGCTATCAGAAGCTTTTACGAAAGGTGAAACGGATGCCAGTTTGGCTGAAGTAATGGTGTCTTTGCAAAAAGCAAACTTATCATTTCAGACGGTTCTGCAAACTAGAAATAAGTTAGTAGATGCCTATAAAGATGTTATGCGGATGAGCATGTAAGCGTGTTTGCTAATGCTCATAAAAATTACTTAAAGCAGGTTTACTAATATGGCAACTTCCGCCGAACAAGCAACTATTCAATTATCACCAAACAATATGATGGTGCGTCAGCTGGGCGTGATGCTCGCGCTGGCCATCAGTGTCGCCTTAGGTGTTGCGGTGGTGTTGTGGTCACAAACGCCAAACTACAGCCTGTTATATAGTAGTTTGGGTGATAGGGAATTAAGCGAAGTAATGTCTGGTTTGCAGCAATCAGGGGTTGAGTATAAGTTAGAAGCAGGTTCAGGCGCTATATTGGTGCCTTCGTCACAAGTTGATGAGTTGCGTTTAAAATTAGCCGGTTTAGGTCTGCCACGTGGTGGTGGACAAGGGTTTGAATTATTAGAAAAAGAAACCGGTTTTGGCGGTAGTCAAGCTATCGAAAAAGCGCGTATTCAACGTGCATTAGAAGGTGAAATAGCCCGCTCCATTGTAACTATACAAAGTGTGCGTTCTGCGCGTGTTTTATTAGCCATTCCAAAGCAGTCCGTGTTTTTACGGCATCGTAAAAAACCCAGTGCTTCGGTGGTTGTTGATATGCATCAAGGGCGAGAGCTGAATAAACCTGAAGTTGCCGCTATTTTGCACTTGGTGTCATCAGCGGTGCCACAGCTTGATGTATCGCAAGTAACCGTTGTTGACCAAAAAGGTGCTCTATTAAGTGCTAAAACATCAAATGATGTTATGTCTCTGACAAGCAACCAATTTGAGTTTAAGCAAGGTGTTGAAGAGCATTTAATCAACCGGGTTGAAAGTATTTTATTGCCGATTGTTGGCGCAGGTGCTATTCGTGCATCGGTCTCAGCGGATGTTGATTTTACGACGACAGAGCAGACACAAGAGCAATATAACCCCGACTTGGCCGCTTTAAGAAGTGAGCAGGTGACCGAAGAGCAGAGCAATTTAGCAGGTGTGCAAGGTGTTCCGGGTGCGCTCTCTAATCAACCGCCTGCAGCTGGGGTCGCACCAGAAGTTGCTGAAGGTGAATTGGGAGGCGCTGCATCGGCGACCACGAATGTTAATAAACGGTCCATTAAGAACTACGAATTGGATAAGAAAATTAGCCACACTAAATTGTCTAGCGGTCGTGTAAAACGAGTAACTGTGGCCGTTGTAATAGATAATAAACAAGGAGCGGTCACCGCTGAGGGTGGAGCGAGTGCTTCAGAACCCTATAGCGATGAGGATGTCGCTAAATTCACTGTGCTCGTGAAAGAGGCTGTTGGTTTTAATGCATTGCGAGGAGATAGCGTAACCATTACTAATTTGGCATTTAGGCAGCCAGATGTTCCTGTTGCCTTGCCTGAAGTGCCCTTGTGGGAACAAGCCTGGGTGCTAGATGCTGCTAAACAGGTTGTCGGCGGGGTTTTTGCGCTAATCTTGATATTTTTTGTATTAAGGCCCACTATTAAAACGTTATTAGAAAAACCAACTGCAGCGGGTTTACCAGCAAGCGGTCAAGGCACGCAGATGACCCCTAGTGGCGCTATGGCGACAGAGGCAAGAGCTTCTCAGTCAGCGGGGGAAAGGTCTTTGGAGCTTGAGTCAGATGAGGAACTGATGATGTTAGAAGCACCTAAAAGTTACGAACAGCGTTTAGAGATGGCCCAAAAGATAGCGGGTGAAGATCCTAAGCGGGTTGCCCAAGTCATGAAAACATGGATAAAAGAATAATGGCTGAAGAACAAATAAGTGCACATGAATTAAGTGGAACAGCGAAGGCTGCAGTACTATTGTTGTCTTTAGGTGAAGACTATGCGGCAGGTGTTATGAAACACATGGGGCCTAAAGAAGTACAACAAGTTGGTACAGCCATGGCCTCACTTGAAAATGTGACGACGGAAATGCTGGATTCAGTTGTAGGGCACTTTATTACCACCATTGGCGGGCAAACGGCGTTAGGCATAGATTCGGACAAATACATTAAAAATGTGCTGACCAATGCGCTAGGAGTGGATAAGGCGGGTGGCGTCATTGACCGGATTTTGTTGGGCAGAAACTCTAAGGGGTTAGAGCAACTTAAATGGATGGATCCACGGTCGATTGCAGACTTTATTCGTTTAGAGCATCCACAAATCATGGCCATCGTCTTATCGTATTTAGACAGTGATCAAGCCGCTGAAACATTGGGTTATCTGCCAGCCTCGCAGAGGTCTGATGTGCTCATGCGTATTGCCGTACTGGATGGTGTACAACCAGATGCATTACAAGAGCTCGATGCGATTATGGAAAATCAGTTAGCTGGAAACTCTGGTGCTCAAACTGCCCAAATGGGTGGTATTCAAACGGCAGCCAATATTTTAAATTTCTTAGAAGGTTCGATGAGTGCCGAACTTATTGATGCGGTAGTCGAATCAGATGATGAAATTGGACAATTAATTCAAGATAAGATGTTTGTCTTTGATAATTTGATTGATGTTGACGATCGTGGCATTCAAAGCTTACTCAAAGAGGTGTCTACTGATGTATTAACGCTGGCATTACGTGCAGCAGAAGAAGCGTTGAAAGAAAAAATATTTGCAAATATGTCTAAACGTGCCGCCGAAATGCTGCGTGATGATATGGAAGCCGCTGCACCTGCTAAGGTGAGTGATGTAGAGGCGGCGCAAAAAGAAGTGTTAGTGATTGCAAGACGTTTGGCAGACTCAGGTGAAATTGCGTTAGGTGGCTCTGGAGGCGAGGAGTTTGTCTAATTCATCAACAAAAAAAGAGGTTGTTTCTTCTTGGCGTTTTCCATCATTTGTCGAGGGTGACTCTGTTGATGTGGATATAGCTCATGTTAAAGCCCCGACGGCTGGTGATCTTGAAAAACTGCAAGAACAAGCAATGCAAGAAGCCTCTAAAAAAGGCTATGAAGAAGGGCTTGCAAAAGGGTTAAGGGCGGCTGAAGCACAAATTTCACAACAGGTTAAATCCTTGGAGTCTGTTATTCAGTCGTTAGTGAGCCCGTATGAAGAATTTGACGAGCGTGTAGAGAATGAAATTGCCTCGCTTGCGATTCAGATCTCAAAACAGCTGATTCGACGAGAATTAAAAGCCGATGCGGGGCAGGTCGTTGGTGTTGTAAAAGAAGCACTAAGCGCATTACCTTCAAGTTCACAAAATATTCAATTATTTTTACACCCTGATGATGCGGCGTTAATAAAGTCAGCGCTTTCAATTGATGATGAGGCCCGTTGGAAAATTGTTGAAGACCCAGTTATTACCAGAGGTGGTTGTCGTGTTGCTACCGACGCATCAACAATTGACGCAACCATTGAAAACCGCCTGTTAGCCATCATTGCTAAAGCCTTGGGTGATGAAAGAGCGGTGTCGTGAACGATTTATCATTTGTAACGCAACGTACAGATAAATGGCTTAAGCGCCTTAAAGAATATCAAGAACGAATTGAAGAGCCTCAGCCAATGTTGGTAGAGGGACGATTAACACGAATGGTCGGTTTGACATTGGAAGCGGTTGGTTGTCGCTCGACAATTGGAGGGCGCTGTATGATAGAAACGGCGGATGGCCATCAAACCGAGGCGGAAGTCGTTGGTTTTTCGGGCGAACGTTTATATTTAATGCCAACGGGCGATATTAGAGGTCTTGAGCAAGACTGTCGAGTTATTCCTATGGGCTTGAGTAGTATGGCGCATGTCGGACCTGGTTTATTAGGTCGAGTTGTGGATGGCGGCGGTAAACCAATTGATGGCAAAGGCCCTGTGCATACGACTGACACAATGCCTTTACACGGCCGTGCCATGAATCCCTTGGGGAGACGGGCTATAACGGAGCCTTTGGATGTTGGTATTGGGACTATTAATTCATTATTAACGGTTGGGCAGGGCCAGCGAATAGGCTTGTTTGCTGGCAGTGGCGTAGGTAAAAGTGTATTGCTTGGCATGATGACGAAATATACGAAAGCGGATGTGGTCGTGGTGGGCCTTATTGGTGAGCGTGGTAGAGAGGTGAACGAGTTTGTTAGAAAAACTTTGGGAGCCGAAGGAATGGCGCGAGCAGTGGTGGTGGCGTCACCAGCGGATGACCCGCCATTGATGCGGATGCATGGTGCTATGTTGGCGACCAGTATTGCTGAATACTTTCGTGATCAAGGAAAGAATGTATTGTTGTTGATGGATTCGCTAACGCGTTATGCACAAGCTCAAAGAGAAATTGCCTTAGCGATCAATGAGCCACCTGCAACAAAGGGTTATCCGCCCTCTGTGTTTAGTAAGTTGCCCAGTCTAGTTGAGCGCGCAGGTAATTCAGACAAGGGTAATGGCTCTATTACAGCCTTTTACACAGTATTGACTGAAGGGGATGATACAAATGATCCAATTGCAGATGCAAGTCGAGCAATTTTAGATGGGCATATCCATTTGTCACGACGTTTAGCAGAAGCAGGGCACTTTCCGGCGATAGACATGGAGGCATCAGTGAGCCGGCTGATGACAGAAATTGTGCCAGAAGACCATCAAGAGATGGCACGTGAATTTAGAAAAATAAACTCGACCTATCAACAAAATGCAGATTTAATCAATGTTGGTGCCTATCAGCCCGGTAGTAATTCGTCGGTTGATGAGGCCATTGATATGCATGAATCAATGTTAGAGTTTCTTCAGCAGAGAATAACCGAATCGGTTAATTTTGATGAAAGTATTGAAGGTTTGGAAAGTGTTTTACAACATAGAAAGCCGGCAGCTATGTCAAAGGTATTATAAATGGGGGGAGTGTTGAAAAAGTCAAAGAGGCTTGGTCCGGTTAAACAAATTGCTGAAAACAATGAAACAGCCGCTGCGATGAAAATGAATCAATCGCTTCAAGCCCAGCAAGAATCTCTAGCGCAACTAGAGAAACTAAAAGAGTACCGTAATGATTATACCGTTCAGTTTAAAACGAAGGGGCAAGTGGGGATGTCAGCGTCACGGTTACGTGAGTATCAGGAGTTTGTTCAAAAACTTGATCAGGCCATTGAAGAACATAGCAAAACGGTGCAGTCATTACAGGAAAAGTTAGGCCAGCATCAACAGGCCTTTAAAAAAACGAATAGTCGAAAAAAAGTAGTTGAAAAGTTGATCGAAAAATCTAAACAGCATGAATTAAGAGAAACTGGCAGGCTGGAACAAAATGAGTCCGATGACCGTATGGTAAAAGGGTTTGAGCTGGATTAGGAGCAGTTTTTAAACACCTTTTTTAACAAAGCGTTTGTATATTTATTGTGTTTTTCAGCAAGGGGTGCTTTATAATACAGCTTATGAATATCACAAACTTATTAGAACAAGGTGTGGAACTAATGTTACTTGGAATGGGGATGGTATTCTTCATCTTGGGTATGTTAGTTTTTGCTATCAAAGGGATTTCTGCTGTTATTCAACGATACGAACCCGTTGTTGAGCACAGTAGTAAATCGTCTGTTTCCACAGATATTAGTGAAGATATCGTTACAGCGATTACGGTTGCTGTTCAACGTTTTCGCTCTAAATAAACTTAAAAATCATGAAAAATCCTTTAAAAATTACTGATGTCGTGTTGCGCGATGCTCATCAATCCCTATTTGCAACCAGGTTACGTATTGAAGATATGTTACCGATTGCGGAAAAATTAGACAAAATTGGCTATTGGTCATTAGAAACTTGGGGCGGAGCAACATTTGATGCTTGTATTCGTTATTTAGGTGAAGACCCATGGGAGCGTTTGCGATTACTAAAAGCGGCGATGCCTAATACACAACAACAAATGCTATTACGTGGGCAGAACCTATTAGGCTATCGTCATTATGCTGATGATGTTGTTAGAAAGTTCGTAGAGCGTGCTGCAGACAATGGTATGGATGTTTTCCGTATTTTTGATGCGATGAACGATGTGCGTAACTTAGAGACGGCCATTAAAGCAACTGTCGAAGTAGGCAAACATGCGCAAGGTACAATCTCATATACAGAAAGCCCAGTACACACGCTAGAAAATTGGGTCGATATGGGTAAGCGGTTAGAAGATGCCGGCTGCCATTCGATCGCGATTAAAGATATGGCAGGACTTTTGAAACCTTATGATGCTGAGATATTGGTGAAGCGTTTAAAAGCCGAGTGTGATCTACCAATTGCTTTACACAGCCATGCAACAACTGGGATGAGTGTAGCAACCTGTCTTAAAGCAGTCGATGCAGGGCTTGATATGCTAGACACAGCTATTTCGTCCATGAGTATGACATACGGTCATTCACCAACGGAAACCTTTATTGCAATGTTGGAAGGAACTGATCGCGAGACGGGTCTAGACATTGAGAGCGTTGAAGAAGTAGCGGCCTATTTTAGATCAGTACGGCCAAAGTATGCGGAGTTTGAAGGGTCGCTGAAAGGTGTCGATTCAAGAATTCTTATTGCACAGGTCCCTGGTGGCATGTTGACAAACCTAGAAAGTCAATTGAAGCTGCAAAATGCAGGTGACAAAATTGATGAGGTGTTAGCAGAAATTCCACGTGTACGTAAGGACCTTGGCTATCTTCCTTTAGTAACCCCAACATCACAAATTGTAGGTACTCAGGCAGTGATGAACGTTTTGATGGGTGAGCGTTATAAATCTATCAGCAAAGAAACATCAGGTGTATTAAAAGGCGAATATGGTGCAACACCTGCAGCAGTGAATAAAGAGCTTCAAGAGCGTGTATTGGATGGCGCTGAAGCGATTGCTTGTCGTCCAGCTGACTTGATTGATGATGAGTTGGAGAAAATTTCATCAGAATTTAAAGAAAAAGCCGAAAAAGATAGTTTGCCATTGGCCGATGAGGTCATTGATGATGTGTTGACATATGCGTTATTTCCACAGATAGGCTTGGACTTTATTAAAAATAGACATAACCCTGATGCGTTTGAGCCGGTTCCAACAGGCGTTGTTACTCAAGCAACAGCTGAAAAAGGCGGTAGTGAAGTATATGATGTGGCCGTTAATGGTAAAACATATCAGGTTGAAGTGGGTCCAAGTGGCTCGATTGAAAATCTAACACCTTCTTCAGCTGCTAGTAAAGTGGTTGCGAAAGCAGCTGAACCAACACAAGAGACAACATCAGGCGCGGTTTGTCAAAATGAACCCTTGTTGTCTCCAATGGCCGGTAATATTGTGCGCATAGCAATGGCGGCAGGAGATGATGTGTATGAAGGTGATGTAGTGATTATTTTAGAAGCCATGAAGATGGAAACTGAAGTAAGGGCGCATATTGAAGGTCAAATTTCAGATGTTTTCGTAAAAGAAGGTGAGTCAGTTCCTGCTGGCGCGCCGTTAGTACTTATTTGCTAAGGTTTATATAATATGGATAGTGGCGTATTACAAATTTGGCAGTCGACGGGTATTGCAAACTTTGAATGGGGCAATATATTAATGATAGCCATTGGCTTATTATTAATATATTTAGCCATTTCAAAAAACTTTGAACCCTTGTTATTACTGCCGATTGGTTTTGGTGGAATTTTAGCTAATATTCCAATTGCTGGCATTAGTGGGCCAGATGGAATGCTAGGTATTTTGTACCATATGGGCGTTGATACTGGCTTGTTCCCTTTGCTTATTTTTATGGGGGTTGGTGCATTAACAGATTTTGGAGCGCTTATAGCGATGCCAAGTTTATTGGTACTCGGTGCGGCAGCCCAATTTGGTATCTTTGCAACGCTTCTTGGCGCTTTGGCGATGAACCTAATACCGGGTATGGAATTTAGTTTGTCTGATGCGTCGGCGATTGCCATTATTGGTGGCGCAGATGGCCCAACAGCTATTTTCTTAGCCTCTAAATTAGCACCTGACTTATTAGGCGCTATTGCAGTGGCTGCATATTCATATATGGCTTTAGTGCCGCTAATTCAACCACCTATCATGCGTGCATTAACCTCAGAGTCTGAGCGAAAAGTTGAAATGAAGCACTTGCGGCATGTGAGTAAGAAAGAGAAGATAATCTTCCCATTAACTATATTAACGGCGGTTATTCTATTTTTGCCAGCGTCAGCACCTTTGGTTGGAATGTTAGCCTTCGGTAATTTAATGCGAGAAAGTGGTGTGGTTGATCGTTTAAGTTCTACAGCACAAAATGAACTTATTAATATTGTGACTATTTTCCTAGGCTTAGCTGTTGGCTCGAAACTATCAGCGGATAAGTTTTTAACTGCTGAAACACTTGGTATCTTAGTGTTAGGAATGGCGGCATTTTCCATTGGTACTGCAGGTGGTATTTTAATGGGTAAGTTAATGCACAAGGTAACGGGCGGCAAAGTTAATCCACTCATTGGTGCTGCAGGTGTGTCGGCAGTTCCTATGGCGGCCCGTGTGGTTAATAAAGTAGGGCTAGAGTCTAACCCTCATAATTACTTATTAATGCATGCGATGGGGCCTAACGTAGCGGGTGTTATTGGTTCTGCGGTCGCGGCAGGTGTTTTGCTGGCAATAGTTAATTAATATCGGTCATTATCTAGGTAAAGAAATGAACGCAGCATTGATTGCGCTCAAAAATATACCCTGAACACTGACCTGCCTACAGTAAGGTTAGATGAGAGTAATCTAAACCAAAGCCATAACGTTACTGATTAAGTTAAAAATCACCCTTAATAGAAATATTGGGGTGATTAGCCTTAATAATTTGTGGGGTTATCTTACGGTTCTTTTCGCTGCCTTTTAATTCAATCTATCAATCACTGACACTGGATTTCTTAGAAAGCTTTAAAAGGGCCAACCATCTAGCTGTTTACATTAATACAGGTTTATAACAGCATTATTTTTGATACTGATGGGCAATGTAAACAAATTGGGCTAACATCTAACAGAAATAGCAATTACTCTCATGCCAAGCATTAATAGACTGTTATCCATTGCACCGATGATGGATTGGACAGACCGGCACTGCCGATATTTCCATCGACTTTTATCACCTAATGCCCTGCTTTATACAGAAATGGTAACGACAGGTGCATTACTTCATGGCGATAAACAGCGCTTTTTGGCATTTGATCAATATGAGCATCCAGTAGCATTACAATTAGGTGGTAGTGACCCTAAAGCCATGGCGCAATGTGCCGGATATGCACAGGAAGCGGGTTACCAAGAAGTAAATATCAATGTCGGCTGCCCAAGTGATCGTGTTCAAAATGGACGTATAGGCGCATGTTTAATGGCCGAGCCGCAACGTGTTGCACAATGCGTATCATTAATGCGACAAGCTGTGGATATTCCAGTCACGGTTAAAACACGAATTGGGATAGATGAGTTAGATTCATTTGAATTCCTGAGAGGCTTTGTTCAGGCAGTTACTGATGCGGGTTGCGAAACTGTTATTATTCATGCCCGTAAAGCCATCTTAAACGGCCTGTCCCCGAAAGAAAACAGAACCATTCCGCCGTTAAACTACGATAGAGCGTACGACATTAAAAGAGCTTTTCCATCGGTATCAATTATTGTTAATGGTGGGATTAATGCAATCAGTGAGATTCAACAACATTGGAAACACCTTGACGGTGTGATGATTGGTCGTGAGGCTTATCATAATCCCTTTTTTTTGGCGGAAATTGAACACCAACTGTTCAAACAGCCCTTGGCCGATAGAAAAAAATTGCTCGAAGCCTACCTTCCATATATTGAAAAACAATTAGAGTTAGGTGTTCCGTTACAAAATTTAACACGGCATATATTGGGGCTTTTTGCAGGTCAACCTGGTGGAAAACATTGGCGTAGGTACCTTAGTGAGAATGCTCGACAGAAAAATGCGGGGCCAGAGGTATTATTAGCCGGTCTAGAGGCTATGGCGCCATACGCTAAAACTATTTGATTTAAAGCAAACAAGAAAACGGTATACTTTAAATACTTTTAAAGATGATTGAGATTGATGGAAAAACTATATAAACAAATAATTTCACAGGTTGGAGAAGACGTTAATCGCCAAGGTTTGGTTGATACGCCAAAGCGTGCGGCAAAAGCAATGTCTTTCTTAACAAGCGGCTATCAGCAAAGTTTAGAGAATATTGTGAATGGCGCCGTTTTTGACTCTGATGCTGATGATATGGTGATTGTTAAAAATATAGAACTGTATTCTATGTGTGAGCACCATTTACTACCCTTTATTGGCAAGTGCCATGTGGCGTATCTGCCAGATGGAAAAGTACTTGGTTTATCAAAGGTAGCTAGAATCGTCGATATGTATGCACGTCGATTACAAATACAAGAGCAATTGACGACACAAATTGCAGATTCTATTCTCGAAGTAACGGGTGCAAAAGGGGTTGCAGTGGTTGTGGAGGCAAAACATTTGTGCATGATGATGCGAGGTGTGGAGAAACAAAACTCACAAATGACTACATCTAGTATGTTGGGGCAATTTCGTAAAAATTCTGAAACACGGGCTGAATTTTTAAGCTTATTAAAAATGGGCTAGTGGTGATTCAGCCTGTTAAATTACAGAAAAGCTGTTAATAGCACTGTTTTATTAGTTTAGGGAATGATGTGCCAAATAGACGGTCACAGAGTTTTAAAGGGAGTGATAGTCAGCGACTATCCCCACATTTAGGTGAAAGTAAAACACAGGCCTATGTGTTTTTAGAAGTTGATTGACAGTACGCCATAGGTGAGACGGTAATACAAAAGGAGGGAACGAGATGCCAAAGTTTTTTGGAGAAGGGTCCGATTGTAGTTTTTGTAGAATGATGAGAAGTATGGCATTCAGTGGCCTAGGTGCTGCGATTGGTGCGGGGATAGGTAGCCTGCTAGGCCTGCAGCGATCTGATATTTGGATGTGTGCGATTGGCGGGGCTTTTGTAATGGTCTTTTTGGTTTTAAGAAAACTGGAAAATTCATGAGATATATCGTATTGATAATCATAACCTTTGTTCTTTCGGCTTGTTCAGAAGAACAGCAAAATAAATTTTCACGATTAGGTGTGAGCTGGATGGAAGGCGATTATAAGGTAAGCTTTTACGAGGGTGAGCATAAAAAATCGTGGACAGTTCTTGATAGTAAAGTGACATCTGAATCACAAAAAGGTTATTACTACTTTTGGGTTAAAGAGAACGGTAAAAAGAAATACGTCCAAGTTCCTATCGAGCGGACTATCATAGAAGAGATTTAACAGTCTATATGTGTGAATTACTAGGGATGAGTGCAAATGTACCGACAGATATTTGCTTTAGCTTTAGTGGTTTAATTAAGCGTGGTGGGGAAACTGGTGTACATAAAGACGGGTGGGGTATCGCTTTTTATGAAGGAAAAGGTTTTCGTGCTTTTCACGACCCAGTTGCTAGTGCTAACTCTGAAGTCGCAAAGTTTATTCAGCAGTACTCAATAAAAAGTACGCAAGTTATTTGTCATATTAGAAAGGCAAACCGAGGACGTGTTTGTTTGGAAAATACACACCCATTTTCGCGTGAACTGTGGGGTAAAATATGGTCATTTGCACATAATGGTCAATTAAAAGGCATTAAGAAAAAAGTACTTAATGGCTACACCCCTATCGGCACAACAGACAGCGAGTATGCTTTTTGTTGGATTTTGGGCCAGCTTCGTAAAAAGTACCCTGTTAAACCAAAAAGTAAAGTGAAGTTGCGGAAGACTGTTGAAGAACTTTTCCGTAAGGTATCTCAGCATGGAGTGTTTAACGTATTAATGAGTGATGTAGATCATTTGTATACGTTCTGTAATACAAAACTATATTGGCTAACACGTCAAACACCATTCGTAGAGGCGCAATTATTGGATGCAGACTTGTGTGTAGACTTTAATCAAGAAGCGTCACCCGATGATGTGGTGACGGTGATAGCCACTGAGCCGCTGACATCGAATGAGCAGTGGACGAAAATGGAGACCAATGAATTTAGTGTGTTTCGCTTGGGTGTAAAAACATTTACGCAGGTTTCTTAATCAAAAAATAACGCATAGGTTTGGCTAAACTGTTCGTCTACGTGATTAGCAGCGGGTGCAATAATGCCGTAAGGGAGGTCAAGCTGGTTCCATAAATTATCTTCTGTAGATATCGTTTTGTTGATGGTTTCTTCAGACGTACTGTTAGCATGAGTTAATTTATTCGCAAGGTAAACGATATAAACTTCGTCTTTATTATTAGTAGCTAAATCAGGCTGATGATGGAAGCTTGCCGAATCTTGAATGGAGGCTGGTATTTCCCATAGTTTTAACAAAGCACCACCTAGCTCGGCATGATTAAAACCTACAAAGGAGGCCTCGGCTTCAATTTCATTTACAGTTTCCGTCTTAACAAGCAAAGCGGCTGCGCGGGCTAGATCAGGTGCTTTGATATAAAAAATTAACCGCCCTATATCATGGAGAAGCCCACTCATGAATGCAGAACTAAGCTGCCTTTTTTTAGGGTGATTGTCAGCAAGGTACTTTGCAAATAAAGCAGTTTTTAAACTATGCATCCAAAATTGGCGCATATCAAGAATCGAGTTAGGTAAAGTTGAAAATTTTTCAACCACGCTCGTTGTCATGACTAGCATTCGAACGTCATGATTACCCAGAATAGAAATGGCATGCTCAATCGTTTTAATTGAGGCCGGGAAACCAAAAAAAGCGGAATTAACAATTTTTAGCATTCGAGCGGATAGTGAAGGGTCTTGTTCGATAATGGCCGCAATATCTTGAGAGTTTTTTAAGGGGTCGTCGAGTGCTTGTGTAATACGATAGAAAATCTCCGGAGCAGAGCACAGGTCAATGTCTCCTGTTAAAAAATCATCAACGGTACAAATATTGGCGTATGTTTGTGTCATATCGAATCATGATTAAAAAGTTAATGGCTCTAAGTCTAGTAAAAATAGGCGATATGCTTAACGTTGAATGACTGATTATTATTTTTTCTAGCAGATATATATTCTACGGGGTCCTTGTCCGGAATATCAAGCTGTTATGAAATTATTGTTGACACTGTATTAAGAGTAGGCGTAAAGTTGTTGATAGAAAAGAAAATTATGTATATATTTTGATAATTATTCGTTGCTTGTTGTTTTAAAATAACGGATAGTCAGCTCGAAAAGGCGACTGAAATGACGGAACAAATACCAAAGCAACAAGCTATTCTAATCATCGAAGACGAGGTGAGCCGCTTGTCTAGTCTACAGGATATTTTATCAGCCGGTGGTTATAGAAATTTAATTTGTGCATCAAGTCAGGAACAAGCTTTTGAGCTTATCCGTCCTTATCAAGGGAAGGTAGACGAGATTGGCATGATATTTTTAAGTTATGGCTTGCCTCAAAGTGACCCCTTGAAGCTTAGCCAGGTTTTAACGACTCTTGATGGTCATGACGCCATTCCGTTGATTTTACTCGCAGATAAAGCAATTACGATTAATGATGAGTTGATGGCCCAATGTCATAAAGCAAATGCCGCGACGATGACGCATTACCCAACAGAGGGCAAACATCTCATGCCTTTAGTTGAACTGGCGTTTGCACTTAAAAGTGAACGAGATGATCGAATTCAAAGTGAGGAAAAGTTAGTCAGGGAGCTTTCTGAACGACGAATTATGGAAGCCCGTTTACAATATTTAGTAGCACATGATGAATTGACAGGGTTATCTAACCGAAGTGGCTTAGAAAAAACATTGGATTTTGCTATTTTAAGGTGCAATAACTTTAAACAACATGGTGCTTTGTTAGACATTGATTTAGACCAATTTAAAGTCGTCAATGATATTGAGGGTCACGAAGCTGGTGATCGACTTCTAGTAGAAGTAGCCACCCTAATTCGCTCAACCCTCGATAATAATGCGTTTATTGCACGAGTTGGCTCAAATTTATTTCAAGTCTTCATCAGTAAAACAGCCGAAAAAGAGGCCATGCAATTGGCTGAAAAAATAAGGCTAACCATTGATGAGTTTGATTTTAAATCGGGTGAGAATATTTATAATATTTCAGCCAGCATCGGTGTCGCGATGTTGGAACCATTAAAATTAATTAAACGCCCTAGTGAACTGATGTCTAGAGCGAATCATGCCTGTTATTCTGCAAAGACCTTGGGCCGTAATAGGGTTAATTTATTTGAGAGTGATAACGACGAATTAATTAGCATTAGAGAGGATGCCAAATGGGTGCCTAAAATTCGTCATGCATTGAGTGAAGACTTATTTAAAATAGTTTTTCAGCCTGTCGTAAAACTCTCCAATGGGTCCGTTTCTCATTATGAAACATTGCTTCGGATGATAGGGGATGAAGGCGAGTTGTTAAGACCAGCCCAGTTTATTCCGGTGGCAGAGAGAATGGGGCTTATCCATCACATTGACCTATGGGTGGTTTCACATGCGATAGATCACATCGCTGGTTTACCAAAAACACAAGAGAATATTTGTTTTACCATTAACTTATCCAGTCACGCACTCCAAGGTGATTATTTGTTGCCGGTTATTAAACAGAAACTTGAATCTACATGGATTTCACCGTCAAGGCTAACGTTTGAAATAACAGAGACAGCAGCAGTTTCAAATTTCAATAAAACACGAGAAATGGTTTCTAAAATTCGTGCCCTAGGGTGTCGATTTGCCTTAGATGATTTTGGTGCTGGCTTTAGCTCGTTTAATTATATTAAAAACTTTCCGGTCGATTATCTAAAAATTGATGGTCAATTCATTAATAATTTAGCTGTGGACCATGCTGACCAAGTTCTTGTTAAATCAATGATAGAAGTAGCGCATAGTCTTGGTAAGAAAGCCATTGCAGAATATGTCTCAAATGCTGAAATATTACGAGTATTAAAAGAGTTGGGTGTGGATTATGTTCAAGGTTACCTGCTTGGTAAGCCTAGCCTAGAACTGTTAGAGGATCAGTATGTTTCTATTGACGGTTTGTTGAATAAATCGTTAGATATCGAAAAATTAATGACCCATTAACGCCAAGTCTATGACATGATGACGCAGCCGTGCTGCGGTGCAAATTTTGTAACCTTGTAAATCTGTTAAATTGACTATGGCTAAGCCAAAAACTAAAGCAAAATCGAGCAGAAAAAAAACGAAGAAACCTCAAAAAAAACCACAGTCTAGTGGTTTTCTAAAGAGGTTAATCCTGAAAGTAGGGTTGCTATTAATCGTTGTGATAGCTGTCTACGTTTTTTACTTAGATCATGTTGTTCGCACTCAATTTGAAGGGAAAAGGTGGGCGTTACCGGCTCATGTGTTTGCAAACCCTGTTGAACTGTATCAAGGGCTGTCCTTATCAGCACAGCAATTTGAATCGTTATTGAAAGACCTACATTACCAACGAACATCGACATTCACCTCGGGCGGTCAATACTATCAATCAGGCTCAACTTTTACGGTAAAAACACGTTCATTTAAATTCTTTGATGACCGTGAAGTATCTAAGACAGTCAAAATTTACTTTAGAAGTGATCATATATCGGCGATTCAAAACGTACAAACAGGTAAGTCTGAAGCCTTACTCCGTTTAGACCCAGTTCGAGTCGGTAGTTTTTACCCTAGTCACAAAGAAGATAGGATTCTAATAAAGCTTGATGATGTGCCACGTACATTAATTGACGGCTTGATATCAGTTGAAGACCGCGATTTCTATCAACATTACGGCGTTTCTATTAAATCTATTTTGCGTGCGGTGTGGGCAAATATAAAAGCTGGAGGCGTTGTTCAAGGAGGCAGCACCTTAACGCAACAATTAATTAAGAATTTTTACTTAACGTCAGAAAGGAGTTTGTGGCGAAAGATTAAAGAAGCCATGATGGCGTTGATTATTGAGTTTCATTACGAAAAAGATGAGATTTTAGAAGCCTATCTAAATGAGGTTTTTGTTGGCCAAGATGGTGAGCGTTCGATCAATGGTTTTGGAATGGCTAGTGTGTTTTATTTTAATAAACCCTTGATTGAATTAAAGCCACATCAAACGGCGTTGTTAGTTGGGTTGGTCAAAGGCCCTTCTTATTATGACCCGAGGCGACACCCCGAAAGAGCGCTAAAACGCAGAAACTTAGTACTTGATGAAATGACTCGCTTTGGAGTGCTACCGGACGAGCAAAGGCGTATTGCAAAACAATTTGGTGTGGATATTTCGCCATTTAAGCAGGTTAAAAGTTCTCGCTTTCCTGCATTTTTAGATTTAGTAAAGCGTCAATTAAGTCGAGATTATAAGGATGAAGACCTACGCTCGGAAGGCCTAAATATTTTTTCAACGCTTGATTACAATATTCAGACGACGGCCGAAAAACTGTTTAAGCAAAAGCTTGAAGCACTTAATAGGCAGTACGGTATTGAAAAAAATAAACTCCAAGGTGCAATGGTTATTACACGCCGTGAGGGCGGTGAGATTGTTGCCGTTATTGGCGACAGAAATCCATTGTTTAGTGGGTTTAATAGGGCGCTAGATGCAATTAGGCCGATAGGCTCTTTGGTGAAGCCAGCAGTTTATTTGACGGCATTATCGCAACCAGCAGACTATACGCTCACGACAATGATTGAGGATAAGGCGGTTAGTTTAAAACAACGTTCAGGTGAACTTTGGATGCCGGAGAATTATGACAAGGTTGAGCATGGACCTGTGCCATTATACGAAGCCTTGTCGAACTCATATAATTTAGCGACTGTTCGCTTGGGTATGGCGCTTAAAGTGCCAAATGTAAAACGAACAATTGAAGAGCTAGGTATTCGGCGACCGATTAAGCCTTACCCGTCATTATTGCTGGGAGCACTTCGGCTATCACCTCTTGAGGTAACGCAAATGTATCAAACTTTAGCAGGCGAAGGTTTTTTTACCCAATTACGATCTATCCAGTCAGTAACATCTAGTGATCATATCGCTTTGCAGCGTTATGCGCTAAGTGTACGACAAGTGGCAAACCCATCAGCGGTTTACCTTGTTAATACAGCCTTACAAGAAGTGATGACGAAGGGCACAGGGCGCTCAGTTTATCGACAGATGCCTCATTACTATAAGGTGGCCGGGAAAACCGGAACTACTGACGAATTAAGAGATAGTTGGTTTGCCGGGTTTAGCGGGGATTATTTAGCAGTTGTATGGCTAGGACGTGACGATAATAGGCCCTCTAAATTAACTGGCGCTAGCGGCGCATTGCAAGTATGGTCAAGTGTTATGAGTACTATTTCAAAAGAGCCCGTGGAGCTGACAAAGCCACAGAATGTTGAGTATACTTGGGTAGACCCACTCGGCTATCGTGCTAATGAGTTTTGTGAAGATGCTGTACAATATCCGTTTATAAAAGGCTCCGAACCCACTGAGTATTCACCCTGTGTTGGGGCGGTTAATAGAACATTAGAGCGAGCTGGGAATTGGTTTGATCGCTTAACGAACGGTATGTAAATAATCATGAAATTAACCACCTTGATCGCGTTGCTGCTAGCTTTATCGGGTTGCGCAGATCTGTCGATGTATAATCAAGTACCTGCTCCGATTGGACGCACTGGTGAAGCTTCGCCATATCCATCGCAACCATTGCCACAAACGGCTCAAACATACCCTATTGATGAGCAGCCTATACAAGAGGGTATGGGGCAGTCTTATGATCAACCAATCGATGAGGCAAAAACCACACAAAACCCAGCTGTAGTTGCCTTACTGGATAGTGCGTACCAACAAAGTGAATCTGGCCAACCTGATATGGCGGCTTCAAAATTGGAACGAGCTGTTCGTATTTCTCCAAGAGACCCGCAGGTTTGGCATGCATTGGCGAAGGTGCGTTATCAACAAAAGAAATATACCTTAGCGATTAGTTTGGCTGAAAAATCTAACTTATTGTCTGCTGGGCAGGCGAGCCTTCAGCGTAGCAATTGGTTATTGATGGCAGACTGTTATGATACCTTAGGTCGAACTGAGGATGCCCGAAAAGCACGTGTTGCTGCCAATAGGTTGTTTTAAAATGACGGAGCCAACGCAAGTTTATTCTGTTGATAAATTAATAGAGCAAGCAAGGCAGTTGGCCACAGATTATAAAAAAATGACAGGTAAGCCCTTGCCGGGGGTCAGCAACGAAATTGCTGAACATGATGCCTGCAAACTATTAGACTTAGCGTTAAGCGACGACCGCTCGCTAGGTTTTGATGCCTTACGTGTTAAAGGGCGTGGGCCAAAAAGAATTCAAATTAAAGCGCGAACTATATTCAATGACAATTATCGAGGCCAACGGCTTGGGCAATTAAAGTTAGATAAAGAATGGGACTCGGTTGTGTTAGTGCTTATGGATGAAAATTATCTGCCGTTTGATATCTTTGAGGCCACACGTAGCGATATTTTAGATAACCTGAATGATAGCTCAAAACGTATGAAGCGAGGCGCTATGTCGGTTGCAAAGTTTCGCAATATTGCTACCTTGGTTTGGACAAAAGAAGGCGGTTTGGACGCATCAGCGTGGCCTGATGAAACAAGTTAATAAATTTAAACGGATAACCCTTTGTACGACCTCGATAGCATATTTGGCTCTAATGGCGAGCTGGTTAAACATATTCAAGGCTTTCAACCGCGAGATGGACAGTTGTCGATGGCGCAGGCTATCGAGCGGGCTATTGAGCAGCATACACATCTAGTAGCTGAAGCTGGAACAGGAACAGGAAAAACCTTTGCCTATCTTATTCCTGCCATTTTATCTGGTAAGAAAACAATTATCTCAACCGGGACGCGTAATCTTCAAGACCAAATATTCGAAAAGGACTTCCCGTTAATCCGTGAGGTATTAAACGTACCTGTACAGGGTGCAGTGCTGAAAGGACGGTCTAATTACCTGTGTTTATATCGCCTTGATCAGGCAAAAATGCAAATATCTAGCTTTGATAAACAGACGGATGCTGAATTAAGAGAGGTCGAACGGTGGTCGAATCAAACAAAAGAGGGAGATATTGCTGAGGTAACATCGGTTGCCGAAGATTCTTACGTTTGGCAACAAGTCACGTCAACAGCAGATAATTGTTTGGGCCAAGAATGTCCAATGATCAGTGAGTGTTTTCCAGTATTAGCCAGAAAAAAAGCACAAGAAGTAGATGTATTAATTGTTAACCACCATCTTTTATGTGCAGACTGGTCATTGAAAGATGATGGGTTTGGGCAGTTATTGCCAGATGCAGAGCTAATTATTGTTGATGAGGCCCACCAATTAATTGACACGGCGTCTCGGTTTTTAGGGGTGTCGGTCAGTGCACGTCAAATTTTATCGTTGATCGGTGATGTAAGTGCAGAACAATTAAAATTAGCATCAGATATGCCTGAATTGATTGATTTAACACATGTAATTAGTGAAGACATACGAGAAATGCGGAAGGTGCTGCCTGAGCCGGTTATTAAAGGCTCTTGGGATGAGCTTGAGCAAGGTACAGATTTCTTGCAAGCCTTAGATTGCCTGATTGAACGTATCGAACAGTTATTTAAAGTATTAACTAAGGTGGCTGTTCGTTCTAAAGGTTTAGAGGCGTGTTGGAAACGCAGCGAAGATGTTCTACTGCGACTGAAACTTTTTTCAAATCAAGATCAGCACGATTGGATCCAATGGTTCGAAACGTATCAGCGGACGTTTACTTTTTATCGAACGCCTTTGGATATTTCTAAGGCATTTGCCAGTTTTGCTTTTGCCAGTGATGCCAGCTGGGTGTTTACCTCGGCAACTTTATCGGTGAATAATAAATTTGATTTCTTTTCTAAACGATTGGGTTTGGAAGATGCTGAAACAGGTAGCTGGGAAAGCCCTTTTGATTTTGTGCATCAGTCATTGATGTATGTCCCAACTGGCATGCCTGAGCCACGCGATTATCACTATACGGCGACGATGATTGAAAAAATCATTCCAGTATTAGAGGCTAGTGAAGGTAGGGCATTTATTTTATTTACCTCGCATAAGGCATTAAAAGAAGCCGCTAATATTTTATTGGCTGAAACGAACTTTAAATTATTAGTGCAAGGTGATTTGCCGAAGCAACAAATGTTAGAGTCCTTTAGGCGTTCTGAGCGTGCGGTTTTGCTCGGTACTGCGAGTTTTTGGGAAGGCGTTGATGTGCGGGGGGAAGCCTTATCCTGTGTGATTATAGATAAACTACCGTTCGCATCGCCTGGCGATCCGGTGACTAAAGCTCGGTTAGAATATATGGCCGCTAATGGCCAGTCAGCGTTTTCAGATTTCCAATTGCCCTCAGCAGCCTTGACGCTAAAACAGGGGGTGGGAAGGTTGATTCGTGATGTTGAAGATAAAGGCGTGTTGGTGCTGTGTGATCCACGGTTATCTAGCAAAGGCTATGGTAAAGTGTTTATTAAATCCTTGCCAGCGATGCCTATTACACAAGATGTAAAAGATGTGAAGAGATTCTTTCATCGTATCAATAGTCAAAAACTCAGTGATAAAAAACACGTTATAAAATCAGCATGAAAATTTTAGCGATTGAAACAGCAACAGAGGGGTGCTCTGCGGCCTTGTTGATAAACGGCGAGGTAATAGACCGTTTTCAGGTGGCACCACGAGAACACGGTAACTTGATTTTGCCAATGGTCGATGAGCTACTGAACGAAGCTGGTATGACGTTACAACAACTCGATGCGTTAGCTTTTGGCCGTGGCCCCGGGTCTTTTACCGGCGTTAGAATGGCGACAGGCGTTATTCAAGGCTTAGCCTTTGCGGCAGAGCTACCGATCGCGCCGGTGTCTACGCTTACCGCGTTGGCATATCAGGCGGGTCCTCCCGTAGAAGGTCAGACAGTGTACGCAGCCTTAGATGCTCGAATGGGTGAGGTATATTGGTGCGAATATGAACGGATTGATGGCCAACTCAAAGCGGTTTCCAATGAGTCTGTTATTGCGCCAGCAGCGTTAAGCGTTACGCAAGGAAAACAGGCGATTGGTATTGGACACGGTTGGGGCACATATGAAAATGAGTTAACGCAGTTAGTTAACGCTAGCGAGTTGTTGCTTTTACCAAACGCGCTGCCAAAAGCAAGAGAGGTTGCTCAGTTGGCGGTCGGCATGGTGAGGGATGGGCAAACGGTGTCTGCCGACAATGCATTACCGGTGTATTTACGTGATAATGTAGCAAAGAAAAAAGCACAACAGCAATCATGAAACAATACTTGAATATTCACCCCGATAATCCACAGCCACGGTTAATTAAGCAAGCGGCCGATATTATACGTCGGGGCGGTGTTATCGCTTACCCAACTGACTCTTCTTATGCCTTGGCTTGTCATTTGGGTGATAAGCAGGCGCTTGATCGTATTCGTCAGATTCGTCGAATTGACGATAAACATAATTTCACCTTAGTGTGTCGGGATCTAACTGAGATCTCGATGTACGCACAAGTGAATAACGATACGTACCGCCTGCTCAAATCATTAACGCCGGGCGCGTTTACTTTTGTGTTAAAGGCAACTAAAGAGGTGCCTCGACGCCTCCAGCACCCGAAACGAAAAACCGTTGGTATTCGTATTCCAAATAATTTGGTTGCGCAAAAAATACTTGAAGAGCTCAATGAGCCGATGTTAACCAGTACCTTGATCTTGCCGGGTGAAACCGAGGCCATAGCCGATCCTTATGAGATTAATCAGCAGTTAGCCCGAGTATTGGACCTTGTGGTTGATGCGGGTGTTATTCCGTATGAACCAACAACCATGATCGTTTGGGATAATGACTTTCCTGAAGTGGTTAGAGAAGGTAAAGGTATTGCTGATTTTATTGCACGTAAGGATGAGCATTAATGTCAATGGACGAATTGACCTTGGTCGGTCGAATAGCGGTGTGGATATTACCGGTTATTTTTGCCATTACTGTTCACGAAGTCGCTCATGGTTGGGTGGCTAGCCAGTTTGGTGATAATACGGCAAAGAGCCTTGGGCGTTTAACCTTAAACCCCATTAGTCATATGGATTTGGTCGGAACCGTGATTGTGCCAGGGGTTTTGTTATTATTGGGTGGTTTTATATTTGGTTGGGCAAAACCGGTTCCGGTTAACTGGCACAATTTAAAGAACCCCAAACGTGACATGATTTATGTGGCCCTAGCGGGACCCTTCGCTAATCTTTTAATGGCGATTGGTTGGGGTGTTGTCATGAAAATAGGCTATATGATGGGCGCGCAAAATGAGTATTTTGCTATACCGTTGATATACATGGGCTATGCAGGTATTTTTATTAATTCGGTGCTGATGATGTTAAATTTGTTACCGATTTTACCGCTTGATGGTGGACGGGTGTTGGCCGGTTTATTGCCAATGAGAGCCAGTATTGAGTTTAGTAAACTTGAACGCTTAGGCTTTCCAATTTTGGTCTTTATTATTGTAATGGGATGGTTATCTAAAATTTTAGGTCCGCCCGTTTATTTTTTACAAACCAGTATTTTTAAAATATTGGGTATTTAGGAGGAAATGTGAGTTCAGAAGTTCCAGCGCAGTATCGTCGTGTACTATCCGGTATGAGGCCAACCGGCAAATTGCATTTAGGTCACTATCACGGAGTACTAAAAAATTGGGTCGATTTACAGCAAGAATATAAGTGTCATTTCTTTGTGGCAGATTGGCATGCGCTCACAACGCACTATGAAGACCCTTCAATTATTGCAGACAGTACTTGGGATATGGTTGTTGATTGGTTGGCCGCTGGTGTTGATCATGGTTTGGCTGATTTATTTATACAATCGAGCATTCCTGAACATGCAGAGCTGCATTTGTTGCTATCTATGATAACGCCGCTGGGCTGGTTAGAAAGGGTCCCGAGTTATAAAGACCAGCAAGAAAAACTCAAAGAAATGGATTTAGCAACGTATGGGTTTTTAGGCTATCCACTTTTACAAAGCGCAGACATTCTTATATACAAAGCCGGTTTAGTCCCCGTTGGAGCCGATCAGGTGGCACACGTTGAGTTGACGCGTGAGGTGGCTAGGCGCTTCAATTATTTATATGGCCGAGGCTTAGACTTTGAAGAAAAAGCGGAAGCTGCGATTAAGAAAATGGGGAAGAAAAATGCCAAAATATTCAACAAGTTGCGAAGTTCTTTCCAAGAAAATGGTGATCAAGAAGCACTGGGTGTAGCTAGAGCTTTATTAGAAGCACAACAAAATATAACGGTTGGTGATAAAGAGCGTTTATTTGGTTATTTGGAAGGCAGTGGCCGCGTTATTTTGCCAGAGCCCATCGCCTTGTTGACTAAAGCGTCGAAGATGCCCGGCTTAGATGGGCAAAAGATGTCCAAGTCCTATAACAACACAATTGCATTGCGCGATGAACCAGAAGAGGTAGAGAAAAAACTTAGAACAATGCCAACCGATCCAGCGCGTGTTCGTAGAACAGACGCGGGTGACCCAGCAAAATGCCCAGTATGGCAGTTTCATGAGGTGTATTCAGAAGAGGGTGTGCGTAATTGGGTTCAAGAAGGCTGTAAGTCAGCGAGTATTGGTTGCATAGATTGTAAACAACCCGTTATTGATGCTGTGTTACGTGAACTAAAACCGATGCAAGAAAGGGCTAAAGAATACACGGAGCAACCTGAGCTTGTTCGCTCTATTATTAATGAAGGCACTGAAAAAGCTAGAGATTTGGCAAAAGAGACGCTTGAAGAAGTAAAGTCAGCAATGGGTATTAATAACGTTTAAACGACGTTAAAAAAACAGAATAGGAAATAACATGTCAGAATTTAAAAATGTCACGATTGTTAAAAAAGCAAATGTGTATTTTGATGGAAAAGTGGTTAGTCGAACGGTTAAATTTGAGGATGGTTCGACAAAAACATTGGGCTATATGATGCCGGGTAACTATGACTTTAATACCGCTGCCGCTGAGGCGATGGAGATTTTAGCTGGGCAACTCGATGTGTTATTGCCAAATTCGCAAGAGTGGGTAGCTGTTAAAGGTGGCGAATCGTTTGATGTGCCGGCGAATGCTAATTTTCAATTAAAAGTTCATGAGCCGACAGATTATTGTTGCTCATATTTTAAATAACGTGTGGGTTATTGTTGCCATAAAACTGTCATCTACACGCTATACTCTAAGCACTATTTCTTAATGAACGAGTAGAGTATGCCTCCTTTTAGAAAACCTAGACGGACTAAAATTATTGCCACCTTGGGTCCAGCTACCGATGAACCCGATGTTTTAGAAAAATTAATTAAAGCGGGCGTAGATGTCGTTCGCTTGAATTTCTCTCACGGCCATGCAGATGAACAAAGAAAACGTGCTCGAGCGGTAAGAGACTTATCAGAAAAACTCGGCCGTCATGTCGGTATCTTGGCTGATTTGCAAGGACCAAAAATTCGTATAGCTCGTTTTGAGGATGGAAAAGTAAGCCTTCAAGAGGGGGCTAAATTTACGATAGATGTAGCGTTAGCATCAACAGCAGGTAATATCACCCAAGTTGGTTGTGATTATAAACCGTTAGCCAATGATGTGACTGAGGGCGATCGTCTATTATTAGACGACGGACGTATCGTGCTGGATGTCGAGGCTGTTAAGGGTTCAAAAATTAAGTGTACTGTCGTTGTGGGCGGGATACTGTCAAATAACAAAGGCATTAACTTACAAGGTGGAGGCTTATCCGCCAATGCGTTAACCGACAAAGATAAGCAAGACATTAAGACGGCTGCTGAGATGAGGGTGGATTTTGTCGCCGTGTCGTTCCCAAGATCTGCAGAAGATATGCATCAAGCACGTGCGTTGGTTAAAGCGGCCGGTAGCCAAGCGCATTTAATTGCTAAAATCGAACGGGCTGAAGCCTTGGATGTGCTGGAAGAAATAGTAGATGCATCTGATGCGGTTATGGTCGCACGAGGTGATTTGGGTGTGGAAATTGGTGATGCTAACTTACCGCCGGTTCAAAAGCATATCATTAGGATGGCTCGAGATAGGGATACTGTAGTTATTACCGCTACACAAATGATGGAGTCGATGATTAATAACGCCATTCCTACGCGTGCAGAAGTGTTTGATGTTGCAAACGCCGTTTCTGATGGTACAGATGCTGTGATGTTATCGGCTGAAACATCAGTTGGACAGTACCCTGTTCAAACTGTGGAGGCAATGGGGCGTATTTGCGAACAAACCGAACGTCAGCCAAGAACGACTCGTTCACGTCACCGTATGGGTAAAGCGTTTGGGCAAATTGATGAGGCCATTGCATTGTCTGCGATGTATGTGGCTAATCATACAGATATTACCGCTATAGCTGCCTTCACTGAGTCGGGGGGTACGCCGAGAATGATGTCTAGAATTAGTTCAGGAATACCTATTTTTGCAATGGCACCAAATAGTGAGGTATGTCGCCGTATGACGCTGTATCGAGGTGTGGTGCCCATTTTGCTAAAAGCGCCACTAGGTCATGCTAAGGATGTTAATGAAGCGGCAATAACAAAATTGCAGCAGCTTGAAATAGTGGCCAAGGGCGACTTAGTTATTATTACAGCAGGTGAGCTGACAGGGCAGCATGGTGGAACAGATACCATGAAAATAAAGAAGGTAGAGTAGCTTGATAGGGTTTCATTGCCAAGCATTTGCTGTGGTAGACTCAGTATCATTAGCCAGCATCTTTTAAATTAATGAACAACCAGACTGACTATGTGGTGCCAATTCAGCAAACGTTAGCCTTGGTTGATGGGAAACCATTTAAAGAGTTACCCGACGACTTATACATCCCCCCAGATGCCTTAGAGGTTTTTTTAGAAACATTTGAAGGCCCTTTAGATTTGCTGCTTTACCTTATTAAGCATCAAAACTTAGATATTCTTGATATTCCCATTCTAAAAATTACTCAGCAGTACATTGAATACATAACGTTGATGCAGAATTTGCGTATGGAATTGGCTGCCGAATATTTAGTCATGGCGGCAATGCTCGCAGAAATAAAATCTAATATGCTATTGCCAAAGAATGTTGAACAGTTAGATGATGAGGAAGACCCTCGTTCAGAACTGGTTAGGCGCCTACAAGAATATGAACGGTTTAAGCGAGCAGCAGATGATATTGATGCTATGCCACGACTGTATCGCGATAATTATTTAGCCACAGCTGAATTGATCGTAGATAAAATGGAAAAACCGCTTCCTGATGTTGATTTGGACAGTCTCTTAATAGCGTTTCAACAGGTGCTTAAACGTGCTGAAAAATTTACTCACCATCAAATTCAGCGCGAAGCATTGTCGGTTAGAGAAAGGATGTCTAATATTTTGACGCTACTCGATAAAACAGAGGAAACGTTTTTAGCTTTTCATCAGTTTTTTACCGTAAAAGAAGGGAAAAAAGGCGCTGTGGTGACATTTTTAGCTATTTTAGAGCTCTGTAAAGAAGAGCTGGTTGAGGTCGTGCAAGGTGAGGCGTTGTCAGAAGTATGGGTTAAATCGCTTAGAGAATAATTGAGAAACTAGGATGGACATAAAGAATATTATTGAGGCATCTTTATTTGCCGCCAGTGAACCCTTGTCGATAATGGAATTGCAAAACTTGTTTTCACTCGAAGATCGTCCAGATAAGCATTCGCTTCGAGAGGTCGTCAACCAGCTGCAAGATGAATATTCGACAAAACCGGTGGAGTTGGTTGAAGTGGCCAACGGCTACCGTTTTCAAGTTAAATCAAAGTATTCGCCTTGGGTAGCAAGATTATGGGAAGAAAAACCTGTAAAATATAGCCGTGCCTTACTGGAAACATTAGCTATTATTGCTTATCAACAGCCAGCGACTCGTGGCGAAATAGAAGATATTCGAGGTGTCGCTGTTGGGACTAATATTATACGTACGCTAGAAGACAGAAACTGGGTACGTGTAATAGGGCGTAAAGAAGTGCCGGGTAGACCGGCCCTTTACGCAACCACAAAAGCGTTTTTAGATTATTTTAATTTACAAACACTGGCTGATTTGCCACCGTTAGCAACTCTCCTTGAAGCTGACTTATTATCGAGCAATGAGCTTCAACTTAACCTGGGTGACGATACCCCAATAAATAAAGATATTACTCAAGATGAAAAACAACAACCCACGTAAAAACCCTCAGCAAGCGACTAATAAAAAAAAGGGTCAGCAGCCAGAGCGCATTCAAAAATTATTAGCGCAAGCCGGTGTTGGCTCACGAAGGCAAGTTGAAAAGTGGATTTTAGACGGTTCTATTCATGTTAATGGTGATGTTGCTAAGCTAGGCGACAAAATTACCACGCATGACATCGTTAAACTTAGAGGGCGGCCAGTTAAATTAGCTGGCAAGCTTGATGTAAATACACAAGTGTTGGTTTATCACAAACCCACGGGTGAAATTGTCAGTAAAAAAGACCCCGAAGGTAGGCCTAGCGTATTTAAACGACTGCCGCGACTAAAGGTTGGGCGTTGGATTGCGATTGGTAGGCTCGACTTAAATACGCAAGGCTTATTAATGTTCACTAATGATGGTGACTTGGCAAATAAGCTCATGCACCCATCAAAGCAAATTGATCGTGAATATGCAGTGAGAGTGATGGGGGTTGTGACACATGACATGCTTGAACGTTTGGTAAATGGTGTGGAACTGGAAGATGGTAAAGCGCGTTTTGAAGATGTACAAGAGTCTGGTGGTGAGGGAATAAACCGTTGGTTCCATGTGGTAGTGGCTGAAGGGCGTAACCGTGTTGTTAGAAGGCTCTGGGAATCCCAAGACTGTAAGGTGAGCCGTTTAATTAGGGTTCGCTATGGCAGTGTGTTTTTGCCGCCGGGACTGCCAGCTGGGCAGCACCAAATGTTAGATAAAAAAGAAATTGAAGCGCTTAAACATTTAATTGCCGATTAGGCACAAACAACTTTATTTCGACCGCTATCTTTTGCTTTGTACAATGCGTTATCTGAACGACTCATTATGACCCCCAGCGAGTCGTTTTCTTTGTATTGTGTAATACCCATACTAGCAGTCAGCTGGAACTGAGTGTCATCATGTAGAATGCTTAAAGATTCAATAGCCGTACGTAATCGTTCAGCAATGAGTTCAGCGCCTTTTAAATCAGTATCGTTTAGTAGTATGGCAAACTCTTCACCACCAAGCCTAAAAATATAGTCGCTTTCACGCAGGGTCTTTTCAATGCATTGTGTGACGTCTTTTAGGGCAGTGTCTCCTGCGCAATGACCGTATCTATCGTTTATTGTTTTAAAAAAATCAAGGTCTAGCATTATCAAAGATAAGTCAGAGTGGTGGCGCTTGGTTAAAGAAACCTCTTTTTGAAAAACAGAGCGTAATGTGGAACGGTTTAAAACACCGGTTAATGGGTCTGTATGTGCAAATTGAATTGCTTGGCTGTATAACAAGGTATTTTTCAAAGGGTAGAGCAAAACACTAAGAAATTGCTCTATGGTGTTAAGTTCACTTTCAGTAAACCGTTGACGACGCATAAATGTCAGCTTACCAAGAGAATTGTTTTCAATAGTCAGGCTGTATTCGCAACTGTGGTTGGTGCGTGAACCATGTTGAAAAACAATGCCTAGCTCAGGGTTTTCAAAAATGACACCACTATGGTCAACAGCTTTTAGTAATTCATTACTAAAGAGGGGGACTAATTCATCTAAAATAATAGTGGTCTGAAGCGCACTGATTAGATGATTTATAGTGTCTTGCTGTTTAAGTTTTTGCGAGACTGATGTGTCGTTTGATCTGCTGTCTATTGTTTTTTTTAATTCCATTGTTATTCAGCCTGTACAGGTAACTAGGTTAACCGTTATTGTTGATTTTAAAACTTTATAGCGAAAGTTGTGCCAAAAAAATTAAATCGATATAAAACAATGTGTTAATAATTTATTTAAAGGTAATATTTTAAAACGACAATATTTTGACTTTTAATTGAGGGTCGTCTTGCAGGTAGGATTAGTGGTTCTTATATGGTAATAAGAACCGAGCTTGGCAGTGCTATGGCGTCGTTAAAGTAGACGTTCTTGAGATCTTCCAATGGTTATTAGGTGGAGTGATGTATATATACCATTTGCCTTGTTTGGGTAATTTAAAAGGAGTTTGGTAGATACCGTTGGCTATTTTAACCAAGTTGAGAGTCTGGTCATATTGCTCAAGCGTGGGATGTCGTAGCGCAACGATTAAGTGTGACGGTTGAACCTTAGGGGCATTTAAATGGACGGTAAGAGCGGTACTATTAACACTGACAACTGCTGAGACACCAAGTCTTAGAGCCTTTTCTTCAAGCTGTTTGCTGGCGTTTATGGCGAGCCCCTCTTTGTAATAATCACTTTGGACCAAGGAAGGAGGGTTCCCTTGAGCAATGAGGAAGGTAATTATGCTGGCAACAACGACGCTTAGCGGAAGTAGTATTAAAAACCAGGGCCAAAATTGTTTATACCAAGGGAGGCTGTCTTCACGAAGAGTATTCATCATTAAGGTTCTAATGGGCCAATAAATCGGCCTTCTGATTCAGTTGAAATGCTGGCATCATCTGTTGCTTGCACCGATAAAGTCAGGTTGATTGAGGTTGTATGAAGCGTATCTGGGTCGGCGGATAATTGTAACGGCATTTCTAATACTTGGCCGGCGTTAACATGGATAGGATCTTTGATAGAGGTTTTAATGCCTTCTATACCGGTGACCTTTAAGCTGTAGGTGTGGTCAACAGTATCCATATTTAAGATTTTAATCGTGTAAGTATTACTGATGGTTCCTTCATAATCTTCACGGTATAGTGCATTTCGATCTCTTAGGACATTTAGCTCAACAGCATCCCGTGTTTCAATAGAATAGATAACGCCAGATAAAATACCGATGAGCAGTAGACTGTAGATGACAATTCGTGGCCTTAGCAAGTTAGTTTTCTTGCCTTCCATATGGTTCTCGGTGGTGTATTTAATCAGCCCACGTGGGTAATTCATTTTATCCATAACGTCGTTGCACACATCAATGCAGGCGGCACAGCCAATGCATTCATATTGCAGTCCGTTACGAATATCAATTCCTGTTGGGCAGACTTGAACACATAAACTACAGTCTATACAGCTGCCTAACTGTTTTTCTTTGAAATCCTCGCCTCTTTTTCTCCGCCCTCTAGGTTCGCCTCTTAGGGCGTCATACGAGATCACTAAGGTGTTTTTGTCTAGCATGGCGCTTTGAAAGCGAGCATAGGGGCACATATACATACAGACCTGTTCTCTTAACCAGCCTGCATTGCCATAGGTTGCAAAACTATAAAATAGAAACCAGAAGGTTTCCCATGGACCTAGGTTAAACGAGGCAATGCCCTGTGCTAGATCCCTAATAGGCGTAAAGAAACCGACAAATGTGAAGCCGGTATACAACGAAAAGATCAGCCAAATGGCATGTTTGGTCGCCTTTATACGAAATTTCGTAAAACTATTTGCTTGTTTGTCCAGCTTCATTTGCTGAGAGCGAGTTCCTTCAACTTTTCGTTCAATCCATAAAAAAACTTCGGTCCACACTGTTTGTGGGCAAGCGTACCCACACCATAATCGACCGGCTAGCGCAGTAAAGAGGAATAGTGCAAATGCAGCACAAATTAAAAGTAGGGCAAGATAAATAAAGTCTTGAGGCCAGAAAATCCAATGAAAAATGTAAAATTTACGCTCTGGTAGATCAAATAGTACAACCTGGTGACCATTAAAATTAACCCAGGGAAGGAGGTAATAAAGACCAAGAAGGGTGACTACACCGAGCACTCTTAGGTTAGCAAATAGGCCATGGACTTCACGAGGGTAAAGTTTTTTTCGTTTTTCAAAAAGCGATGACTCTATAGAGTCATTTTTATGAGACGTCATTTTTTTCTGTTTACGCTACGAGAAAATATGATTGAGAATAAGCCACTCCAAGCACAAGCTAGCCAGAAAAAAATAAAGCCTAAGGAGTAAGCGGCGAGATAGGAAATATGATCAAAACCAATCTGTGATGCGATAATGATGGGATCAATGGCACTAAAAACAATGCCGCTAAGGACGCAGGCCATCCAAAAAGATGGCCACAGTGTTCCAATAATGATTCGTTTAGTATCTAAATTCATGCTTAATTTAGTGGCTAGATAAGCTATAGACGTAAGCAGAGAGAATATGGATTTTGTCCTCGCCCAAAAACTCCAAATGAGCTGGCATTTGGCCGTTACGGCCTTTACTAATGGACTCAATTATTTTGTTACGTGAGGCACCATATAACCAAATTTTATCAGCAAGGTTGGGTGCGCCAAGCAAAGGATTGCCGGTTGCATCTGCTTGGTGGCAGGTGGCGCAATAACTTGCAAAAACTTTTTTACCACGTTGAGCATCGGTCGCTTTATGTTGTCTGCCAGTTAAGCTCATCAGGTAGTCTGCAAGGTAACTAATTTGTATGGGTTTGAGGACTGACTCCCAAGCAGGCATAACGCCGGTGCGTCCGTGAGCTATTGTGTGTTGGATATCAGTGGGTTGACCGCCCCAGATCCACTCATTATCCGTGAGGTTGGGGAAGCCTCTAGAGCCGGCAGCGTCAGAACCATGACATTGTGCGCAATAATTAACAAATAAGCGTTGGCCGACTGCATTGGCATCTTTGTTTTCACTTAGCTCAATAATGGGTGTTTCAGCATATTGACTGAAAATAGGACCGTAGGTCTCATTGGCTGCTTGGACTTCATCAGAGTATTTTTTATCCGATGTCCAAGCTAATAAACCGGGGTAATTACCATAACCGGGGTACATTAGTAGGTAGATTAACCCCCACACAATGGTGATGTAGAACAGGTATAACCACCAGCGAGGCATTGGATTGTTCAGTTCCATTAGGTTGCTATCCCAAACATGGCCTGTTGCTTCGCCTTGCTTGGCCTCGCCCTTATTGGGCTTGGCAACCCATCTGATGAGTAGATAGCAGCCAATAATATTTAATAGAATGACAACCGTTACAATGATAGACCAAAAATCACTCATTTCTTATCCTCTTGTAAAGTTGCGCTGATCTCTTCACCTTGAAAGGGGATATTAGCGGCTTCTTCAAACTCTTTTTTACGATCTTTGCTCCATGCCCATATCCAAATGGCAATAAAAAGTACAAATAGCGCTAGTGTCAAAATAGAGCGTAGTGTATTTAGTTCAAACATACGTTATCTCCTTGTGCTGACGTGGGTCCCGAGAACCTGCAAATAGGCAATGAGTGCGTCCATTTCAGTTTTTCCTTTTACAGAATCAGCTGCATTGGCAATGTCTTCGTCTGTATACGGCGTGTTAAGAATGCGAAGGGCGCGCATTTTCTTTGCAATGAGCTCACCATCGACCTTGTTATCCTTAAGCCAAGGGTAGCCGGGCATATTGGATTCGGGCACTACTAAGCGTGGGTTTGTGAGGTGTAAACGATGCCAATCATCACTATAGCGACCGCCAACACGTTGTAAGTCTGGCCCGGTTCTTTTCGAACCCCACTGGAAAGGTCTATCGTACGTAAACTCACCGGCTAATGAGTAATGGCCATAACGTTCTGTTTCTGCACGGAATGGGCGAATCATTTGTGAATGACAGCCATAGCAGCCTTCACGTACATAAACGTCTCGGCCAGCTAACTGTAAAGAATTGTAGGGCAGTAACCCAGACACAGGTTCAGTCGTTTGCTTCATAAAGAATAAAGGGACAATTTCAATCAAGCCGCCAACTGAAATAACGAGGACGATTAAAACAACCATTAACCCAATATTAGTCTCAACTTTTTCGTGACTCATCTTGATGCTCTCCAGTTAAACATGTTGAGGTACAAGAATATTAGAAGCTTCAGAGCCCTTAATAGTTTTGTACACATTGTAAGCCATGATAAGCATGCCAATTAAGAACATGGTGCCACCCAGAAAGCGAATAAGGTAAAAAGGCTGCATACGCAATAAAGACTCTACAAAACTATAAGTGAGTGTCCCGTCATCATTGATTGCGCCCCACATCAACCCTTGCATAACACCAGCAATCCACATGGATGCTACGTAAAGAACAATGCCAATAGTAGCGACCCAAAAGTGTGTTTCAACAAGTGCCATACTAGACATATCTTGTTTACCAAATAGCTTTGGGATTAAATAATACAGAGAACCTATAGTGATCATGGCGACCCAACCTAAAGCACCGGAATGAACGTGCCCGATCGTCCACTCTGTATAGTGAGATAGAGCATTGACAGATTTAATTGCCATCATCGGTCCTTCAAATGTAGACATGCCATAGAAAGACAGCGAAACAATTAAAAACTTTAAAATGGGGTCATGGCGAAGTTTCTGCCAAGCACCTGATAAAGTCATGATGCCGTTGATCATACCGCCCCATGATGGCGCTAATAAAACGATCGAAAAGGCCGCACCTACGGATTGAATCCAGTCAGGTAGGGCGGTGTAATGAAGGTGATGTGGTCCTGCCCACATATAAATAGAAATAAGTGCCCAAAAATGCACAATAGACAAACGGTATGAATAGATAGGCCGTTCGGCTTGCTTAGGAACAAAATAATACATCATGCCTAAAAAGCCAGCGGTTAGGAAAAAACCAACCGCATTATGCCCATACCACCATTGCACCATGGCATCCGTTGCACCAGCGTAGATCGGGTAAGACTCGGTAAGGCTTACAGGGATAGCTAAAGAACGGACAATATGCAAAACAGCGACAGTAAGAATAAAAGCGCCAAAGAACCAATTAGCTACATAAATATGTGGTGTTTTTCGCTTCACGATAGTGCCGAAGAAGACAATGCCATAGGCTACCCAAACAACCGCTAATAGAATATCAATCGGCCAAATTAATTCGGCATATTCACCGCTTTGTGTATAGCCTAATGGGAGCGTAATCGCAGCCAGTACGATAATCAGTGTCCAACCCCAAAAGACAAAGCTAGCCAAGGCGTTAGCAAATAAACGAACTTGACAGGTTCGTTGTACCACATATAAAGAGGTGGCCATTAAACCAGAGCCACCAAATGCAAAAATAACGGCATTTGTATGTAACGGCCGAAGTCGGCTATAGGTTAACCAAGGTAGGTCAAAATTAAGAGCAGGCCAAACTAATTGTGCAGCAATGATGACGCCGACAAGCATACCAACAATACCCCAAACAACGGTCATGATCGAAAATTGTCGAACCACAGTATCGTTGTAGATAAGTGTACTCATACGAGAGCCTCTGTCATTTAAGAGGCTAAAGTATAGGTGCTGTATTGCAGCAAAGAAAGGTCAGCTGGGGCAAACCTGATCTGAATCAGTTTTTCGTTAAATCAAGTTATTTTGTGGGCTTAGCTCGGACTAAATGCTTTGTTTTTTGTGATAAATTAGATAGCCGTCAGTATGTTTTTCAGGCCTTCCAGGTTATTGATTTTAATCCGGCGTCTGTTTTCAAGCGTGATGAGGTTGTCACGTTCAAGTTTGCGTATGCCCCTGCTAACGGTTTCAGGTGAGAGGTTGAGTAAGCTGCCGATTTCACTACGCGATAAGAAAAGGTTGAATTCGGTATAGAAGTAGCCCCGTAGTCGATAGCGATCCGATAAGTCTAATAGCAATGAAACAATACGTTTTTCAGCACTAACTTTACTAGTAGCGTTTGTATTGTTGCTTTGATTTATTGATTTGCTAGCATGCTTGAGTAATTGTTTAAAAATACTTGGGATGTTTTCTTGTAAACTCTCAAGGTCTATTTCACAAATATTGCTGGTTTCAAGTGCATGAATCGAACATTGGTATCTGTCAGTAGCGACCCCATCAAAACCAATAATTTCGCCGGGAAGATAAACACCCATTACATCATCAGATTCATCACTTTTGCTGATAATTTTGACAGAACCAGATTTGAGTGCATATAACGACTTAAAAGGAGAGTTTTGGTGATAAAGAATATCACCCGCTTGCAACAATTTTGTATGGCTGACCGAGTCATCTAGCCGATCAATATCTTGTGGAGCTAAGCCATGAGGTATACATAAATCACCTAGGCTGCAGTTACTACAAGATACAGTTAAATCACGAAATAAATTTTTAGCCGATACGCTCATTCAATCTAAACTATTGAAAATGAATATATTACCTTATTTGAACATGAATTCCACTGTCTAACTGATGACAATTGACACTAAATTAGAAAAAGAAGTTGTTTGCTTTCACTGTGGCCTTGAAGTGCCGAGCACAATGAAGTGGGGTATTAATTTTGATGGGCAGTGGAGAGCCATGTGTTGCCCAGGCTGTGAAGCCGTGGCGCAAGCGATTATAAATAATGGTTTGGCAGATTATTACCAAAAACGTACCGCTTATGCAGTTTCCATGGATTCGTTAAGTGAAGAGCTTGAGTTTAATACGGCTGCATCGTTAGAAACCGATTGCTCTAACGAAGAAGTCATAGAGACCTCACTTATCATCGAGGGGATTACTTGCTCTGCCTGTATATGGTTATTGGAGCGGCAAGTTCAAAAACTACGCGGCGTGGTGTCGTTTAAGATTAATTATGCGACTCGGCGTGGGTTACTTAAAACCATCGGTCACGAGGTTAATATTGCCGATGTACTAACGGCGATAAGAGCCATTGGGTATCAGGCAGTTACCTTTGAGGCGAATAAGCAGTTCCTTAACTTGCAAAAAGAACGCAAAGACTTTCTTAGTAGAATTGGTGTGGCTGTATTTTGTGGTATGCAGGTGATGATGATCACATTAGGTATCTATGTAGCGGACCCAAGTGAAATTGACCCTAATATGTTGCAGTTTTTAAAATGGATTAGCGCCTTATTAACACTGCCGGTCTTATTGTTTTCAGCGAAGCCATTTTTATATGCGGCTTGTCGAGATATTAAAAATAAAATGCCGGGTATGGATGTGCCTGTTGCATTGGGTATAAGCCTGGGTTTTTTTGCCAGCCTTTTTAATACCTACCAAGGTAAAGGTGATACGTATTACGAGTCAGTTTGTATGTTTGTATTATTTCTTATGTTAGCGCGATATGTAGAGTTTCTCACCCGTTGGTACGCGATGAGTTCGAGTGAGCGTATTACACAGGCGGTGCCAATGATGGCTAAACGGATAGCTGAAAACAACGTTACCCATAAAGTTGCAGCAAATTCGTTAGCATTGGGCGATTACATACAAATTAACCCAGGAGAAGTGGTGCCGGCAGATGCAGTTGTTGTGGACGGTGAATCGCAGGTAGATGAGTCAATTTTAACCGGTGAAAGTGAACCGATTCGTAAACGCCTCAATGACAGTGTATTAGGCGGTAGCCATAATTTAGATAACACCTTAATAGCAAAGGTGAGCTGCGTTGGAAAAGACAGTACCTTATCAACCATTGCACGTTTAATCGAACAAGCCCATGCACAGAAGCCTGCTTGGGTCGAAACAGCAGACCGTTTTGCTAGTGTATTTGTTTTAATGGTTATTTTGGTCACCTTGGGTAGCGCTATATTTGGTTATTGGCAAGGTCATGTGGATTGGTTTTCAACGGCCTTGTCGGTCCTAGTGGTGACCTGCCCGTGTGCGTTATCCCTTGCGACGCCAACTGCTTATACAGCTGCGATGAGTGCGTTATTTGACCACGGCATTATTATTACAAAAGGGACTGCGTTAGAAAAATTAGCCAGTATTAATCGGGTCGTTTTTGATAAAACGGGCACGCTCACCGAAGGCAGTATGAATGTATCTGATTGCACTGTGTTTGATGGGCGTGATAAGCAAAGCATAATGGATATAGCCATTAGTTTAGAGCGCTTTTCAGATCACCCTATCGCGCGTGCTTTTAAACATGAAAAAACGGTAAACCCTCAACCAGCCAGCGCAATAGAGCAAACCAATGGCGCCGGTTTAAAAGGCTCGATAGAGGGTAAAACCTATTATATTGGATCTCAGCAATATATTAAGCAGTCATCTGGGTTAATGTTTGAGACTCATAATTCAAATGTAACACAGGTGTATTTGGCTGATGATGTGCAATGCCTCGCTGTTTTTGAAATACATGATGACATAAGGCAGGGGGCTTCTTCAGCTGTTAATTGGTTAAAAAGCGATGGAAAAAAAGTGAGCTTATTAAGTGGTGATAAACTCAGTCCCGTTGCATGGTTAGCGAAAAAAGTAGCTATTGAGGATTTTAAATCGGATGCCACACCGAGTGATAAACTAAAAGAAATCGACCGCATGCAAAGGGGCGGCGAGCAAGTGGCTATGGTGGGTGATGGTGTTAATGATGCGCCCATTTTGGCTAAGGCGGATGTTTCTATTTCTGTTTCTGGTGCAAGTCAATTGGCACGTGCATCATCGGATATCTTGTTAATGAATAATGATATGCAAAACCTTCAACACGTCTTTAAGCTATCAAAAAAGACCAAGGCAATTATTAAGCAAAATATGGCTTGGGCACTGGTATATAACATTGGTGCTTTACCATTAGCAATGGCAGGGCATGTAGAGCCTTGGCAAGCAGCACTCGGCATGTCGATTAGTTCCTTGGTGGTTGTTTTAAACTCTTTTCTCTTGCGCTTTGTGCTCCCAGCAGCCAGTAAGAGCAAAAAAATATCGAGGTTACACGTTGGATAGCTTGTATTTTTTAATTCCCGTATCGGTTGTTTTGCTGGTGCTAATAGCCGCTATTTTTTTATGGGCGGTGCGGTCTGGGCAGTTTGATGATTTAGAGGGGCCGGGCCACAGTATTTTGTATGAAGAAGAGAATGAAGAATTAGGTGCTGATGACAACAAGGCTGACAATAAAACAGACAAATAACGTTACTGCATAGACATACCCATGGGGTTAATTAATTTAAACACCGCAAAAATAATAATTAAGCCACCAACACTGCGTCGAATAAGTAGTGAGCGTGTAAATTGGGTTAGTTTTTCTGACGCTATTCCCATGGTCATTAACATCGGTAAGGTGCCTAGGCCAAAACTTAACATAATTAAGGCGCCATTTAGAGGGTGCGCGCTGGCAAGACTCCATGCCAGTGCAGAATAGACCAGTCCACATGGCAGCCAGCCCCAGATAATACCGAGGAGAAACGCATCACGTTTATGTTGGATGGGTAATAGTTGACGACTAAGTGGCGACAGGCGTTTCCATAAGCGTTGGCCAAAACGCTCTAAGTAACTGAGAAAATTTAGCCAGCCTAAGAGGTAAAAACCGAAGGCAAGCATAAAAATAGACGTTAAGTACTTTGAAAACAACATCAACGCGGCTGTATCCATTGGCGAAAGAGCCACATGGCTTATGCTACCAGCTAAAAAACCAATAAAACTATAACTAAGAATACGCCCAGCATTATAGGACAGTGTTTTTGTAACAGTTTGATAACTAGACGAATTCGTTTGTTGGCTTAATATGCCGACTATTCCTCCACACATTGGAACACAATGGGTAGACCCCAATAGACCAAAGGTAAATGCAATAAAGTAAGTGCTTTGTGTCAACAAGGGGTAGCAATAACGGCTTTAGCAGATAAGCGCAGCGTCTAAAGCATCCCTAGTTGAAGTTTTGCAGCTTCAGACATCATGTTTTGATTCCAAGGCGGGTCTAAAACAACCTCTACTTCAACAGTCTCAACCCCTTCCATATGCTTAATACCCGATTCAATATCAGCTTGAATAACCGGGCCCATGCCACAACCCGGTGCGGTTAGGGTCATTGTAACGTGTACATGATTCAAGCCGTCAGTTAGGGCGCGAACGGTGCAATCATAAATTAGCCCAAGGTCAACGACATTGACCGGTATTTCAGGGTCGTAGACGGTTTTCATAAAAGCCCAACAAGCTTCACGCACTGATTCAGGGTCTGTGCCGGTTTCATAAGCATGAACAACTTCAACTTCCTTACCTAAAACATCAGCATCAATGGCTGAAATTCGAGCAATAATACCTGTTTCGCTTGATACGGTATAAGAGCCGCCCAGTGACTGCATGATGGTAACGACATCACCTTTTTTGAGCCGAACATGGATCCCCGCAGGGATAACGATGGCATTAACGTCTCTGTTTAGTTCGATGGATTCTTGTTCTGACATAAAAAAAATAAAATGAAAAGTGAGATTGCGTAAATGATACCTGTGTTGTTTACGAAAAGCGAAGCCTGTAGGATATTTGAGGGAAAAAAAGAACAGACAATAACAAAGGCCTGGGAGCTAATACGTGCAAAAAAATAAATTTAACTTGCAAGATAAAGTCACCTCGTTGCTCTGGCCAGATGAAACAGGGCTGTCACCATTCCATCTACTGTTATTGAAAATATTACGTGTGGTATACGTGTCTGTCACAGATTTAATGGAAGGGCAGCTAAGCCTAAGGGCGATGAGTTTGGTTTATACCACGCTGTTATCCATTGTGCCCTTATTGGCGTTGAGCTTTTCCGTGTTAAAAGCAATGGGTGTGCATAATGAAATTGAGCCTTTCCTATTTCAATTTTTAGCACCGCTTGGTGAGCAAGGCACCCAAATTGGTGAAAATATAATTGGGTTTATCGATAATATAAAAGTCGGGGTGCTCGGCTCGGTTGGCTTAGGTTTGTTAATTTACACCGTTTTGTCGCTAGTCCAAAAAATAGAAAATGCATTCAATATGATTTGGCATGTTGAAACGACCCGTAGCATTGGAGAGCGATTTAGTAGTTACTTGAGTGTTATTTTAATTGGCCCAGTTATGATGGTTTCTGCGATAGGGGTAACCGCTACCATCATGAGTTCCTCTATTGTGACTTATTTTGCGACCATCGAGCCTTTTGGTAGTTTGATTGTGCTAGCAACCAAATTGCTGCCTTATCTCATGGTGATGGGCGCCTTTACATTTATCTATATGTTTGTGCCCAATACGCGTGTGCGCCTATCAGCGGCTTTAATCGGGGCAATCGTAGCAGGGTTTTTATGGGAATCATCAGGCCTTTTATTTGCAACATTTGTTGTTAATTCAACGAAGTACACAGCTATTTACTCCAGTTTTGCTGTAGTGATTATGCTGTTGATTTGGCTCTATATCAGTTGGTTAATTTTACTGTTTGGCTCTAACCTTGCCTTTTATGTGCAAAACCCATCGTCTCTCAGGGTCGATAGGGGCGGTTTTGAAATAAGTAATCGAGTTAAGGAACGCATTGCTCTATTGTTAATGCAATTGGTTGGTGAAAAACATTATGCAGGGGAGAAGCCGCCTACAATGGCTGATTTAACCGGTGATATCTCTGCACCACATACAGTCGTTCGTTATGTTCTTAAAAAACTGATAGCGCAACATCTAGTGATAGGGACGAATGAGACACCGGTTGCTTATTTACCGGCCAAATCATTGGATGTTTTACTATTAAGCGATGTTATACAAGCGGTTCGATGTGCAGAAGAAGACCACTTCTTGGCGGCTAATGTACTAACATTAAAAAGCCAATCATTAGAGCTCGTTAATGGAATTGATAAGGCCATTAGTGCCTCTTTAGGCAATAAAACAGTGCGTGACTTGGTTGTTGATAGTAAGCAGCAGTGACTTTTTAAAGACGTTACCCGCAAGATGCTTTAAAATTCGGCGCTTAATTTAGAATTAGGTGTTCCGTCGATGAATGATAAGAAGATTGAGTCAAGCCCGAGTAATTTTATACGTACTATTATCGATGCCGATATAGCGTCGGGCAAGCATCAGCAAGTCATCACACGTTTTCCGCCCGAGCCAAATGGCTATTTGCATATTGGGCACGCAAAATCTATTTGTCTTAATTTTGGTATTTCACAAGACTACAACAATTCTGTTTGTCATTTACGGTTTGATGATACAAACCCCGGTAAAGAAAAGTCAGAGTATATTGATGCTATTAAAGAAGATGTGCAATGGCTCGGTTTCGATTGGGGAGAGAACCTTCACCATACCTCTGACTACTTTGATCAACTGTATGCCTATGCAGTTCAGCTGATAAAAAAAGGCAAGGCATATGTAGATAGCTTGTCTGCAGAAGACATTCGGCTTTACCGAGGTAATTTGACGGAACCCGGTAAAAATAGCCCATTTAGGGAGCGGTCTATTGATGAGAACATCGATTTATTAGAACGCATGAAAAATGGGGAGTTTGCTGAAGGTGAGCATTTATTACGTGCAAAAATTGATATGGCCGCACCGAATATCAATATGCGTGACCCAGCCATTTACCGCATTAAAAATATGTCACACCCTATGACGGGTAATAAGTGGCATATCTACCCAATGTACGATTTTGCTCATTGTGTATCAGATGCCATTGAAGGCATTACACACTCGCTTTGTACGCTTGAATTTGAAGATCACCGTCCTTTGTATGATTGGTTTTTAGATGAATTGCAAACGCCAGTACACCCACAACAGATTGAGTTTTCTCGTTTAAACCTCGATTACACGGTTATGAGCAAACGTAAACTGCACGAATTAGTAGAGGGCGGTTATGTTAATGGCTGGGATGACCCGCGTTTACCAACGCTAAGCGGAATGCGTCGACGCGGTTATACGGCCAATGCTATACGTGATTTTTGTTCACGAATTGGGGTTACCAAAAAAGATAATATTGTTGAAATGAGCGTGTTAGAAAACTCATTACGAGAAGATTTAGATGATAACTCGCCCAGAGCATTGGCGGTTTTAGACCCTATTAAGTTAGTTATTGATAACTATCCAGAAGATCAAGAAGAAATATTACGTGGCGTCAATCATCCCAAAAAGCCGGAACAGGGGCAGCGTGATATTCCCTTCTCCAAGGTGTTATATATTGAACGAAGCGACTACATGGAAGGTGCTCCAAAGAAATTTTTCCGCTTAACCGAAGGCCGTGAAGTGAGGCTGCGCTTTGCTTACTATGTCACGTGCACCCATGTTGTGAAAGATGCAAACGGTGAGGTAACAGAAGTTCACTGTACCTACGACCCTGAAACGCGCGGTGGAAAGTCGGAAGATGGTCGTAAGGTAAAAGGCACCATTCATTGGGTATCAGCAAAACACTCAGTTAACGCAGAAGTCAGGCAATACGATCGTTTGTTTAGCATTCCTGCGCCAGCCTCAGAAAGTGATCAGGACTATAAAACGTTTATTAATAACGAGTCAGTACAGGTACTAAAAAATTGCCAGCTAGAAGCATCGTTATCCACTGCGGGATCATCAGCTTATCAATTTGAACGTCAAGGGTATTTTTGCCAAGACAGTGTGGACTCAACACCAGAAAACCTTGTGTTTAATCGAATTGTAACGCTGAGAGATTCTTGGGCTAAAAAGAAGTAAATGGGTTGTTACTAAACAAGGAAACAGTGTTAATCACCAAGTCATCTGGTGAATAAATGCTTGGCTGAAAAAACAGTGTATTTAAAAAGCCCAACCGCCGATGGTGGTTGGGCTTTTTAAGGCGACAACATTTTTTAGAATGTACGGCCTATACCAATACCCCAAACGATAGGGTCTATATCAATATCTACTTTGATATTGGCGCCATTTTTAATATGCGCATCCGCTTCGATATCAATGTACTTAACATCAAAGTTAACAAACCAGGTGTCATTCAGGTCAATATCAACACCTGCTTGTGCAGCAAGTCCCCATGAATCATCTATCTCAAGGTCTGCTCCGGGTGCATCTAAAGCCCCTTTTACAGTCGAGTCAAAGAAGTGAGTATAGTTAATACCGGCGCCTACATAAGGGCGGATATTTGATGTTGGTGCAAAATGATATTGCAAGGTTAGAGTAGGTGGTAATACTTTAGTATCGCCAATTTGGTTTAAGCCACCTAAAGAACCACCAGCATCAACTTTATGCTCGGTGTACGCTAAAATCAGCTCTAAACCCCAATGAGGATCGAGCATATAGGTAAAGTCTAGCTCTGGCATAATGTCTGAATTAACAGACGCGCCACTGCCAGCTACCGATGCGCCATTTATACTGACACTGCTACTGTCGTCTTGAGGGTCAACACTAATAATTCGACCTCGAACAATAAGGTCACCCGTTTCATAAGATAACGAAGGTGTTGCTATAACAGTTAAACCTAAGGCCGCACATAAAACAGTCGTGTTTTTGATAAGCTTCATTCATCCATCTCCATAGTTAAGAATTGTTAAAAGCCAAAGCGGCTAATGACAAATACCTTAGTAAAGAGGCTGTGTTTTCTTCTATGATCTATATCAGAGATCGGCGAAATGCATCTCTACAGAGGGGTGAACGCTAATTAAAATGAGATGAGTCAATTTTTTTAAAAAAATGACGGCAAAAACTTAGTGCTTAAAGCTCTAATAGTTAAGGTTTATGGCCCTGATTTTTTACAGGTGGTTATCATTCCTAAGGTTGCGTTGTTAAGGCATTGGCTGAAAAACCACCTGTAAAAATTTAACAGGCTATTGGGTTGTTTTTATAAGAAAACGTTAAGGTTTTTGCTTAATAACGAGGTGAAGTCAGGTGTTATTTTGCGTTTAGCAACCTTAAAAGAACCATCGGCTTCGCGTAAGACATCATCCCGTTTGGCAAGTAACCAATACTCTTCACGCTCTAATCTGCTTCTGTAAACTAATGTATTAGATCGCACCTTGATTTCACCTGCGGCGTCGCCTAGCTCCACTTCAACATTAGAAACAATATGTCGATAGCGTGTGCGCGGGTCTTCTGCCCAAGCGGCGCCACTATGAAGCCTTGCCACACGTAATTGCAAACTGGGCAAAGTTTCATTGTAATGGTTCATATTGCTGGTTGAATCGGGTTTTTCATCCTTGCGAAACACGCTTTCTCTTGCGGGCATCCAGTACTGTAAGTCTTCTGCTAGCATCGAAAACCAAGTTTCATAGTCTTCATCGTCTAATGCGCGTGCTTCTTGATTATAAAATTGGTTTACTTTATACCAAAGTAACATTTGATCAGTATCAGTCATTTTAGTTTGTATGTTTGTTGTTGTAGTCATCTGAATTACCCTTTAACGGAACTTAGGAATATCGTCCCAAGAATCGGCGCTTAAATAGTCCATCCAGCGTTGATAAAACGCTAATTGATTAACATCGCTGTACATTGGTTTACTGATGTTGCCAGGTAATTCGGGGTCATCTCGGCGACTGGTTCCTGATCTTAATCCATAGTGCAGGCTTTGTTTTCGGGTTACAACGCCTTCATTGGCTTGAGTAGCATTTTCCCAGTTTTCACCATCGTCCATTTCAAAAATACCACTGGGTGAAAAGGTCATTACACAGGCGTTTTGAACAATTTCCCTGATATGGTCAGGCATGCTTTTGTTAACCATCGTCCAAGCACGTAATTCAAATTGTCTTGGGCCCTTTGGTAACCAAGTTCTCATGGTGTTAATGCCGGGTAAAAATGAAAAATTGGGGAAAACCGTTGCCGATATAACTGAGCCATATAATTTACGAGCACGAAGCTCACCAAGGCGTTTAGCCATGTTTTTACGCTCATTCTCAAAGTATTCGACCAACGTTGGGTCACCACTGGATATAAGTGCTAAAGTGCCCACACCATCGGTGCCGCCTTCCCAGCCATGGCCATTTGCGTTGGCATGAAAAGATTCAGGGTCGACTGGCATGTACTCAGGTACTTCGCCACCTTTACTAACCGCTCTTGTGCCTGAGGCATGTGTCCAACCAACATGAAGTGAGTCGCCAACAAAGTTTTCGGCACCGAACTTCCAGTTAGCGTTGTACATATTCTTGATGCAACCACCAATAAATTCGGTTCCTTCTTCGGTTTGGTCAAGAATAACATCTAAATACCAGCGAAAATCGCCCAAAAAGTCTTCTAGTCTGGGTGCTTCATCGTCAAAACAAGCAAATACCAATCCTTTGTAGGTTTCAACACGTGCATTTTGTAAACCGTGTTCAGCTTTATTAATATACCCTTCATAATGCGTTTCTTCATGCATCCCCAATAGGGCGCCATCGGTGCCAAAAGCCCATCCATGATAATTACAAGTAAACTGCCTAGCTTGCCCGCGGTCTGCAAAGCAAATACGGTTGCCACGATGAGTGCATGAATTTGTAAACACATGGATATTGCCATCTTTGTGGCGAGAAACAATCACGTTATCTTGTCCCATATAAGTAGTAACAAAATCACCTGTGTTTTTTACCTGACTTTCATGAGCGACAAATAACCATGATTTAGCAAATAGTTTTTCGAGCTCCAGCTGGTAAATCCAATCTTCCCAAAAAATACGTCGGTCGATGCGACCATTTTGTAGATCAACCATCGACTTAAGTTCTTCAATCCGGCTCATTTGTCTTATTCTCCAGTGTGTTGTATTTAAATTTAAACCAAACTATCATTAGTTTTAACTTTATAAGAATATCTTAATATTGGATGTTCAACAACAAATCAGCAAACACAATTTAAAATAAGGAGAACACAATGAGCAGTATCTGGACAGATCTTATGGGCGTTGAGTACAGCCAGAAATATTACGATGTTAAGGGTATTAAAACCCGTGTTATAGAGGCAGGTAGTGGTCCCGTTTTAATTTTTTTACACGGAACCGGCGGGCATGCTGAGGCCTACGTTAGAAATATTGAAGAACACGCGAAACACTTTCATGTTTATGCCTACGACATGATTGGTCACGGCTATACAGATAGACCCGACTGTGAATACGATATGGATGATTTTGTTGAACATTTGGTTAACTTTATCGACACAATAGGGGCGGATAAAGTGTATTTGTCTGGCGAATCGTTAGGGGCAATGGTGGCATCGTGGACAGCTATAAAACACCCTGAAAGAGTTATTAAACTAGTACAAAATACGGGCATCCTAATGGCACCAAACGGTGAAGGGAAAGCCGAATTAGCCGATGCGCTGGAACGTTCAAAAAAAGCAGCGGGTCAATTAACTAAAGAGATCGTGCGAGCTAGAATGAGCTGGTTGATGGCTGAGCCTGAAAAAACATTAACTGACGAGATTATAGATGTTCGTTATCAAATCTATGATCAGCCCGGTATGTTGCCGGTGATGGGGAAAATTGCCAATAGTATTTTAGGGGGTGTTATTAATGATCAATGGTGCGATAAATGGGTTAACCCTGAATCCATGCGCAACATTCAATGCCCTACATTGGTTTTATGGACACGACACAACCCAGGTCAGCCTGTTGAGTTAGCGCAAGAAGGCATGAAGAAAATTCCTAATGCACGGATGATTATTTTGGAACAAAGCGCGCATTGGCCGCAATGGGAAGAACCAGAAGAGTTCAATAAACTGCATTTAGAATTCTTGCTCGAATAATTCAACTTTATCGCTCTGTGTTAAGAGAGGTGGCGCTAAGGTAATAATCGCAAAAAATTGCGATAAATCATTTCGTTTGTTTCTTTGTGTGTTATTTTTTAGTAAAGCGAGTCGCCTTTCTATAGGCGACTTTTTGAAAACTAAACCGGAGAATGAAATGAAAAACCAACAAAGCAGTGATTTTATTGATGTACTCGGTGCAGTTTACGAAAGACTATTTGAACAGGTTGTCGAGGGCTTTCATAAAGCGGAAAAAGCCTCTGCACCGGTGCTTCATCAACTAATAGATGATGCAAAAGAAGAAGCCGTTAAGCTCGAAAAGGTTACTAGGGATGAAGGCGAAAAGTTAGCTCAATGGTTAAAGCAAGATATTCATGAAGCGGCTCATTACCTTACAGAAACAGGGCAAGAGTTAGAAGACTGGCTTGGTTTTGAAAGCAATATCTTGCAAAGTGTAGCCTTAGAAAAGCTACTTAAAACGGCAGATAAGGCAACGGTACAAATGTTGGCGCTAAAAATGGAATTGGCCCGGCGCATGACTCCACACACGGGTGAAGTAACAGGGGCAGGTACGCTGGTGTGTGATAAATGCGGCGAGAAACTACATTTCCATAAAGCCGGCAAAATCCCTCCTTGTCCAAAATGCCACGCCACTGAGTTTCACCGTGGGCATTAAATAATTCCTGTCTGGCTTAAAGAGGCTTATTGCTCATAACCAGCAAGGTAAGATAGAACCATTTTCATACCTTAATGGGGCGGTTGATTAGTGGTAAGCCTTAACAAGGCCGGTGGTCACTAACTGGGTATTTGTTATGCCTTAAACCCCCAAATAACTTTAAGAGAGAAAGTTTCAGCTAATGGCGCAAGCAAATAATTCCGATCAACCAAACAGCGCCAAACCAAAACGCGTTATTTCATTAAAAGATTTATGGCCTTTTTTAAGGCCTTATCGCTTACAGCTGGCTATTGCTTTTGTCTTATTAAGCTTGGCGTCTGCCACCTTACTGTTAGTACCTTTAGCCTTTCGTGATTTAATTGATGTAGGCTTTGGTAATAACGATGCTACAACCCCCGCTATTAATATTAATACCAAGTTTGGTGTACTGTTTGGCTTGGCTGCTTTTTGGGCGCTGATGGTAGCTTCGCGCTTTTATGTGGTTTCATGGATAGGTGAGCGAGTAACGGTAGACTTACGTAGCGGGGTGTATGCCCGTGTACTAAGGCAATCACCGCAGTTTTTTGAAACGCTACAAACCGGTGAAGTACTGTCTCGTTTAACTGGCGATACAACGCTTATTCAAACGGTTGTCGGTAGTTCGGCATCCATGGGCCTACGCAGCTTGTTTCAGTTTACGGGCGGTATGATCATGCTAGCGGTCACCAGCTTTTACTTGTTTTCGATCAATATTGGATTAATGATCTGTTTGATTTTTCCCATTATCTTAATTGGTCGCTCAGTCAAAAAGCTGTCACGTGAGTCGCAAGATCGTATTGCCGACAGCTCCGCCATGGCGGGTGAAATTTTAAACGCCATGCCCACGGTGCAATCGAATACACAAGAAACGCGAGAAATTGATCGTTTTACCCAGAGCGCACAGTTGAGCTTTTTAGCCGCAATGCGCAGAACAAAGGTAAGAGCCTTATTGACGGCGGTGATTATTACAGCCGTGATGGGTACGATAATTTTTGTATTGTGGCTAGGTGCGCGCCAAGTGAGTGACGGCATAATGACCGGTGGCGAACTCGCCTCATTCGTCTTATATGCCGCCATGGTGGCTGGTAGCGTTAGCACCATAGCGCAGGTATGGGGTGATATTATGCGCGCAGCAGGCGCCACCGAGCGATTACTTGAATTGCTGCATGCAGAAACAGCCATTACCGATACGCCAACCCCAGTTCCATTAGCCAGTGTATCTCAGGCCGATATTCAATTTACCGACGTCACATTTTACTATCCATCGCGGCCAGCTACCCCCGCTTTAAACAACGTGAGCTTGCATATTAACGCAGGGGAAACTCTTGCCTTAGTGGGGCCATCCGGCGCCGGTAAAACCACCATTTTTCAATTATTGTTAAGGTTTTACGAAACGCAAAGTGGCAGCATTGCCATCAATGGCCAAGCGATTAATGAGATTAGTTTAGATGACTTACGGCGCTTAATAGCCATTGTCCCGCAAGACCCAGTTATATTTTCTGCCAATGTATTAGAAAACATTCGTTACGGGCAGCCCAATGCCACCGATGAAGCAGTAATCGCCGCGGCCAATGCCGCCCAAGTTGCGCCATTTATTCCGCAGCTACCCGATGGTTACAACACCTTCCTAGGTGAACGCGGTACACGTTTATCGGGTGGGCAACGGCAACGCATTGCCATCGCCCGCGCGATACTAAAAAACGCACCTATTTTATTATTAGACGAGCCACCAGCGCATTGGATGCAGAATCTGAAATACTCGTACAAGAAGGGCTTAATGCCGCCATGCAAAATAGAACCACGCTGATTATTGCCCACCGCTTAGCCACGGTACAAAAGGCCGATAAAATTGTCGTTATGGAAAATGGCGAAGTAGTAGAAACAGGCGATGCGACCGAATTACGCAAAAAAGGTGGTTTGTACGCAAGGCTTGCTGAATTGCAGTTTGAAGGTTAATTGTAAGGGGTAATTTATTAATCAAGCTGGCCGACCCCTTGATTCTCCTTCCGTGCTATGGGGGTTTTTGATCATAGCGTTTTTGAGCCTATAGGTGTTGATGGACACTTTACAGCTGAAAGAGAGCGGATGTGGGCGTTACACGAAAAGCATGTAACTTCAGGCATGGCTCCCGGAGCGGTATATATGAGTAATCCAATAATGACTTCGGGACACCCAACGTATTTAACTAGGCTGTGTGACTATTACGCTCAGATTATTAGAAATAATGACCCCATGCTTGATGAAAGACATTTTATAAACGACCTTTATGGTCAAGGTGGGTTGTCACATCCAGATAAGTACAATTTTGAATGGCGGATGGACAGTCTTGATTTAGGGTTGCTTGATAAGAAAAATGATGTTTTCTTCAGTATACATAAAGGGCATATGTAGCATAGTTAGAAACTTTGTATAACAATCGTGGGCATGCGGGCAAATTTTTTGCTGCGCTACAAATTTGCTGAAAAGCGCTAAGTTTAGTTCTTTAAAATATGACACCAGAGCAACTACATATTTACACGGAAGAAACATATATTCATGCGCAATTAGCGTTGTCGAATTATCAAACGTTTAGGAATATTGTTGATAACCCAGATACCCGGCAACATAAGGAGGCATGGATGTATCTTCAAAGTTTTTTGTCACATTTTGGAATGGTTTCTAAATTGTTATTTGCTCCAACAGGTAACAGGCGCGCAAAAGACCGCGCAACCGAACTTAGTGCACATTTAGAAACAAGTAATGTTAGTGCTCTAAACAATAGGGATGCCAGAAATGCTGTAGAGCACCTTGATGAAAGAATGGATAATTGGCTGGATGCCGACCACAAAGGGATACTAGAAAATATATTCGAAGCGGAAAAAGACTTTGCTTATCTATCTCCTGATAGGTGGATTGTTCGTAGAGTCTTTATTTTGGCTGAGTCCTTGTTTGTTACTGAAGAGCGAGAAGGGCCTAAGAAAATGGAAATTTTGCCTTTAATTGAGGAGTTGAATAGGCTGAATGATCTATGTTATCTAAAACTGAATAGTGAAAACCCATATTATATAATTTAATCAAACCTCGGTTAACAATGGAAATACAGACATGAAAAATAAATCAGGGTGGGTATTCGGCACATTAATGATATTGATAGTGCTTACTATATTTTTCTTCATGGGCTTATCAGTTGGCCTAGGTTCACAAGGAGACCTTGTCTTATCTAGTGATACTCTTTCAGCATGGGTGTCAGCGCTGGCAACGGTATGTATAGCAATATTGACTATTTTCCTAGCAAAAGAAACGTGGGCGTTACGGCAGGTTCAACTGTCTCAAATAGAGCAAATTAGAAAGGATTCCATTAAGCCAAATGTTGACATATACCTAAAGTCATCACATGCGGGGTTTAACTTTATGGACGTTTATATTATTAATAATGGATTTGGGGTGGCTCAGAATATTAAATTCAACTTTGCCAATAAAAATTCACAAGCGGAAGATGTGTTCCAAGAGTTGAATAAGAAATATGAAAAGCTTTCTATGTTGGCAAATGGCATATCTTCTCTAGGCGCAGGAGATAAGCGGTCAAGCTTCATATTTAGCTTTATTGAACTACATGCCTCATTTGGTGATAGGGCGCTCGAATATCAATCAGAAGTTGATATACGGTACCAAGATAATGAAGGTAAAGACTATGTGTCGCGCGCATATTTTAACTTTTCTGAATACAAAGGTATTACTGAGTTAGGCGATGGTGACCCGCTTCGTAAAATATCTAGAATTCTCGAAAAAATACAAAAAGACATTGGGCATTTTTCGAGTGGTTTTAAAAAACTAAAGGCGGATATTTATACAAGTGATGATCGAGAAAGAGAAAGGGAGGAATGGGAAGAGGATAGAAAACAAAATGAAAATAGCTAACAAATAGCTTGTTCGGCTTCTCAACCACGTGAGCAAGAAAAAGCATAACCAGTTGAGGCTGATGCCCAATAAATAAAAAACTATATTTGACATGCCATGATGCCGGTTCAGCACATAGAAATACACATGAGCATTTAGTTATTATTACTTAGGCTGAAATCACGGGGGTGGGTGGTAGTGACTAATCATTATCTTAGACAGAGCTAATTTAAAAGTAGCCCCTGAGTAGCCCCCAATAAAAAAGCCCTAGCGTTTTCACGCTAAGGCTTTGATATATGGCTCCTCCGACTGGACTCGAACCAGTGACCCAATGATTAACAGTCATTTGCTCTACCAACTGAGCTACAGAG
>NZ_JAHRVT010000012.1:0-10472 GCF_019090545.1 Cycloclasticus sp.
CACACTTAACAAGTGGGTCAAGTTCGTTCGCTATCGCTCACTGGGACGCTCCGCTCGTTCCTCGCTCCGCGCCCCTTACCCAAAACGTTATATTTTAAAAACATGAAGCCAACAGAATCACTTACCATAACTGCCGAAGCCAACATTTCAAAATGTGGTAAATATAGGTATTGGCTCAACCGCACATGGGACAATAAAAAACCGATAGGTGTTTTTATTTGCATGAACCCATCAACAGCAACCTCAGCAATGTGTGACTTAACAATGTGTAATTGCAATAACTTAGCAATGCAGTGGGGCTGGGGTGGTTTTTATATCGTAAACTTATATGCTTATAGAGCTACAGACCCAAATGACTTAAAAAAACAAAATAATCCTATCGGCAAGCTAAATGACCATGCAATAACAGACATATGCGCTAATGCGTCAATGATTGTTCTAGCGTGGGGCAATGGAAACAAAAAAAGAGCAAATGATGTATTGTCTTTGTTAGGCAGCAAAAAACTACATTGCATTGATAAAAATAAAGGCGGTGGTTTTCTTCACCCCAGTCGTATTAAAACAAAAGATTACCCACATGCTAAAAAAATATAACAAGTCATTCAACCCGACCTTTTTATACGCCGTTTCGCTTCGCTGCACTCTGTATAAAAAGGCCGGTTAACTCAAACGTTATACCCCATTAACCCTCAAGAAGGATCGAATATAAAAAGTTAAAATCAGCGGCTATCGTTGGAACCTTTGGAATTGGGGTGGTTCTTACAAACACGGCGAGCGCATTCGAGGATTTAGGCAAAGACTGTAAAGCCTATGCAAGAGCTGTTTTTGCAGTTGCGGAAGTGTCCATGCACCGGGGTGAGGCACAAGCCACGATGAATCAATGCACTGGATTTCCAGATCAAGAGAATAATCAACCAAACAGGTGGTTAAAGAAAGATGACATACTCATCAGGTAGTTTAATTAATCAAAAAAAATGGATCTTACTTTTTCATTTTATTATTGGTGCAATAATAGGCGTGCTTCTATTACATCCGTTGACGACAATGGTATTCTGGTACGAATACAAGGGCTTAATCGAATTTCCGGGTAACAGCCCGATAGAGTTTTTGATTCAGCGTTTAATTACTGAATTCAAGTTTGAATTAATGCCTATGAGCTTTGTGTTTGCACTGCTTGGCGGTATTGTTGGTCTATTGTTCGGTCTGTACCATATAAGACTGTCTGGCCAAAAAAATCTTGTCCGCTCTCTGGAACACGAGCTTGCTGAAGAATTACCCTTATTGATTGCCAGAGGCGAAAGTGAGCATCTTGAATTCAAATCCACGTATCGTTGGGATGTAAGACAACAGCGAACGAATCGCGCACTTGAGTCGATTGTCATCAAAACCATCGCCGGTTTTTTAAATCGCGAAGGCGGTACACTGCTAATCGGTGTTGAGGACAACGGCAATATCATTGGAATCGACTCTGACTTCCAGACATTGAAACACAAAAATAGAGACGGCTTCGAACGCGCACTGATGGATACGGTTAAAACCAGTCTAGGAGGAAACGCTTGCGCATTACTTCATTGCCGGTTCCACGATATTGAAAATAAAACCATCTGCCGCGTCATTGTCGAGAGCGCTGTTGAACCTGTTTATTATCATGAGGACAGCGTAGCACGGCTTATGGTACGCACAGGTAATAGTACACGAGAGCTGGATGCGCGGGAAGCACATGCCTATCTTTCCAGTCGAACAACAAAATCTTTTTCTTTATAGGTACACAATGAATACGCATTCGCATAACCACGACACTGAATCAATAGGTGATCGCCGCCTGGGGTTCGCCATCGCTATCAATATGCTCTTGACATTAGCACAGGTCGTCGGTGGTATTCTATCGGGCAGCCTTTCACTTATTGCTGATGCGCTGCATAATTTCAGTGATGCCGCCTCACTGCTCATTGCCTGGGTCGCCAGAAAGATCGGGCGTCAACCGGCGGATCATTTCAGAACCTTTGGTTATAAACGCGCTGAAGTTATCGCCACATTGATTAATTTAGTCACGCTTGTCCTGGTTGGGCTGTACCTGGCCTATGAAGCGCTATGGCGAATCTATGAACCACAGATTATTGAAGGCTGGATGGTTGTGATTGTGGCGGCGATAGCACTTGTGATTGATCTGGCAACCGCGTTTCTTACCTTCACCATGTCTAAGCACAGTATGAATATCCGTGCCGCTTTTTTGCACAATGTATCGGATGCACTGGCTTCACTGGGTGTTATTGTTGCCGGCACACTGATCCTTCTTTATGAGTGGTACTGGAGTGACACCTTAATAACATTATTGATAGCCGCGTATGTTTTGTACCAGGCAGCCACGATGTTACCAAAAACCATTCATATCCTGATGCAGGGAACACCGGAGGGCATTGTTATTGATGATGTCATCACAGCCATGCAGCAGGTAACAAATGTTATCAATGTTCATCACGTACATATCTGGCAACTTGACGAGCATCAGAATGCATTAGAAGCTCATGTTCTACTTTCTGATTATTCACAACTGGATAAAGTGAAGGGTGAATTAAAAACAGCGCTTGCACAAAAATTCTCCATCGGGCATTCAACACTCGAGTTTGAGATTAAAGAATGCAAATATGATCAGTGTTAACTTTTTTATATCGAAGCAAGTTTTAAATGAGTAATTGTGGAAGTGAAGAGTCTGTAATCATTCTTCATGACAGATTGGAATTGAGGGGGGGGGTCAGGTCTTGCAATCATGCATTTGTGTTGATAGAGTCTGCTTATGGCTAGACCAATAAGAATTGAATATGCGGGTGCGCTTTATCATGTGACCTCTCGTGGTGATCGACGTGAAGATATTTTCGTTGACGATGAAGATAGGTTGATTTGGTTAGAGGTTTTTTCTCAGGTTTGTCATCGGTTTAATTGGCGATGCCATGCATGGTGTTTGATGGATAACCACTACCATATTGTTATTGAAACAATTGAGGGGAATTTGTCACAAGGGATGCGCCAACTGAATGGAGTATTTACCCAAAAGTCTAATCGAAGACATGGGCGTGTTGGTCATGTTTTTCAGGGGCGATTTAAGGCTATTCTTGTTCAAAAAGATGCTTACTTACTTGAATTATCACGTTATGTTGTACTAAACCCAATTAGAGCAGGAATGGTAACGGATTTGTCGGACTGGAAATGGAGTAGTTATCAGGCGATGATCGGTGTTGTTTCTAGTTCAAATTGGTTGGAAACGGACTGGATATTAAACCATTTTGGTCATTCTAGAAAAACTGCCATCAATAATTATGGAAATTTTGTCCGTGAGGGCGTTGGCCTGTCGCCAATATGGGCTGCTTTGAAGCGACAAGTTTTTTTAGGTGATGAGGCATTTGTTGATAAGGCGCTAACACGAATTGAAGGCATTGCTGGAGAAGGTGACCTTAGAGAAGTTCCAAGAGTACAGCGTAGGGCGCAAGCTAAACCTTTAAACTGGTATATGAAAAATCATTCCTCACGTGACGAGGGAATCGTAAGTGCATATGTCAGTGGTGATTATTTAATGAAAGACATTGCTGATGAGTTTAATGTGCATTATTCAACGGTTAGTCGAGCCATTAAAAAAGCGGAGATGCGTGATTGCAAGACCTGACCCCGTTTCCTTCGATGTGAGCTTTTAATTTAGAGTGTTATTGTTATACAGAGTTTGGCCTTTTTGTTAATAAAGGCCCAAGGGTCTCCATACAATCGCATAAAGGACTACATGCCTTTTAGTAAAAAAGTTGAACAGAAAACTCAGAAGTTAGTCGATTCAAAACACATGCTTAAAAGCATTACGTTTGCCTCGTTTTTAGAATCGACGATTGTGCCTATCCCTCTTGAAGCTGTTATGGCGCCATTGATGCAGGCCAGACGAGATTCGCTGTGGAAAATTGCACTGATGGCTACTATTGGCTGTGTTATTGGAGCCTGTTTTGGCTACGCACTAGGCTACTACCTTTTTGATATAGCCGGACAATGGATTATTGATACCTTTTTTAACCAGCAGCAATTCGATATTGTAAAACAACATATGCAAACCCAGGGTTTTTGGTTTGTTATGTCCCTTGGTGTTGCCCCTATTCCGTTTCAAGTGGCCATGCTCGCTGCAGGAGCGATGCAATATTCCCTGGCTTTATTTTTACTAGCCACAGTAATAGCCAGATCGTTACGATATGTTGGTTTAGCCGCCGTTGTTTATTATGCGGGGGATAAAGCTGAAGCGCTTATAAAGCATTATAGAACGAAAGCCATTATTGCTATCATGCTAGTAATTTTACTGCTGTGGTGGTTATCCAACGTTTAAAATAATTGTTCTGTTCCAAAATTTTCCAAGTGGAGTTTTAAGTCAGCTTACGCCTACTAATGGACGCCGTTGTGCACGTCATCTGTCGCTAATCGTAAGTACTCAGCACTGCCTATACAGCAAACTGCGATGGGTAGACACACATATTTTTTTATGATAAACCTAACTGATGGTGCTCCTCAATACACGCCGCCTGCAAATGACCAAGTGGAGCGGCAACAATTTCATTTATCTTAAGTGGGTGCATCAAATTCGGCAGTTAGCGTCACAAAGGCAGAAGACAGAAAAAAATATTTCTGCACTCTTTACACTCAACACTAGGAGCAAACATTATTATGAAATTTAAATTTTTCAACGCTTTAGCAGTCACTTTTTTAGCCAGCACTAGCGCATTCGCTCTGGATGCCAAGTTTGCTGATGAATCATGGGATGGCGTTACAGTGCCTACAGGACAACAATGTCAGAAATTTGGCGGTATTAACCCAGCAACACCTAAGCTAATTGTTAGCGAAATCCCTGCGGAATCTAACGCGTTGGTTCTGGAGTACAGTGATCGTAATTACGAGGTAATGGATAACGGTGGACATGGAATAATGAAATTCATGATTGATCCACAAAAAAGTCAGGTGGAAGTCCCCTCTGTTCTGGGCCATACGTTCGATATCCCTAAAGAGTTTACATTAATCGAAGCGCATCGCAGCCCAAGTTGGGATAAAGCAGGCGCTTATATGCCACCGTGTTCTGGAGGCAAGAATAATGAATACTACGTAACCATCAAAGCAGTTAAAGACGACAAAGTGACTGCATCCACCGTGTTGGAAATGGGTAAATACTAAGCTAGTTAACCAGCCTACCCGATTAAAACAGCAACCACATAAGCCGTCAGCTCGTTGCGCTGGCGGCTTATGCTTTTGTATGTTTAAGTTAAATAATCTCACAAACGATTTTCGCACGCCCTGTTTAACCAAGCGTTATGCTCCATAGCTAGCATCAAGTAGAGGTTGATATGAAATTCTTAGTTTTTTTAGGCACAGTTCGTGATAGCACGCCTCCGAAGCCTGCGCGTTTGGGTGTTCGAGTAGCTAAGGCAGTGCTAGCCTGCCTGCAAAGCCGATATGAAAAGCATGAAATAGAGTTGATCGATGTTTTAGATTATTCGCTTGATACTATCTTTAAGCCTCATTTTGCTTACCCAAAAAACAAGGCCCCTGGTGAACTCAATGATTTAGCGACAAAAATTGGGAGTGCTGATGGCTTTATTATGGTTAGCCCTGAATATAACCATTCTATGAGCCCCGCACTTACTAACCTGTTGAATCACTTTGGCAGCTCTTTGTTTGCCTACAAACCAAGTGCGATCGCTACCTATTCCGCAGGACAATGGGGTGGTATGCGTGCAGCCATTGGAATGCGTACGTATTTATCAGAACTAGGCTGTTTGCCTGTTTCCGCAATGATACATGTACCTAAAGCACAAGAAGTCTTCACCGAAACCGGGGCTGCGCAAACAGAGGTCGATAATGACTCATGGTTCAATTATTTTGACCGAACCATCAAACAATTGGTTTGGTGGGCCGAAGCCGCAAGGGAACAACGTGCCTACATTGACCCTCATCATTTAATCACTGATTTCAAAACAAAACCGTCAGAGCGAAACGCTCCTTGACGTGATAGGCTCGATTCGTATTTGGCTTCGCTCTCCGTAAAACCTAAAGCAACACTACAAATGGTTTGCTAAATACTACCTTCAAGGCTATGCAGTTTTTTTTATTTGAGCCACCTCGTCTGCTTGAAGTTTGTTGGCATAGCTAATGCCTTCATCCATTATCAAGCAGGCATTAAAAAGGCCCAATTTTTTCGACGTTAAAATTGAGTTTACCAATACGTCAAAAGCTCCTGAACTTAAGAGAAAAGGTATACCCTAAAACCCTAACGCACAACAATACATTAGCCTCAAGACCCTTATGAAAAACTGGTTCAAAAAAAACCTTGGTGATGCCATGTTGGCCTATGATCAGCTAGAGTTAATCAAGCAACACCTATTGTTAGCGTATACTCAGGCCGGCAAACCAAAAGAAATGGCTGCCTTTATTCGACATGAATCGGAAGGTCGCCTGCATTGCGACGTGAACATTTATTTCTCCCCAGTGTCTGCACACGTAGCTAAAGAGTTTGCTGCAGAACCATGCGAAAAACCCTCAGCAAACAGCCTAAGTTTGTTTGCCGGTTCTCAAGATTCTTGGCCAATACTGTTTCCCGAGCATACACGCTAATGACAAGCGATTGTGACACGACGCTAACTAAGCCAAACAAACTTTATTGGCAGTACTAGCTATTAAAAACTATTAACAAGGTAAAAAGAATGGATGATTCAAAACAAAAGATTGCTCTTTTTATAGATGCTGATAATGCGCCCGCTAGCAAGTTTGAAGATGTGCTTAGCGAGGTTGCTAAATACGGCGTCGTCACCATAAGAAAAGCATATGGTAACTGGAAAAAAACCTCTATAAAGGCATGGGAGGACCTTTTACATGAATATGCTATTCAGCCAGTTCAACAATATGATTTATCGAAAGGAAAAAACGCGTCTGATATAGCCTTGGTTATTGATGCAATGGATGTTATGTATACGAAAGATATAGATGTTATGTGCTTTGTATCATCTGATTGCGACTTTACACCAATGGTTACTCGTGCCCTAGCAGAAGGCAAAGTGGTATTAGGATTTGGTGAGCGAAAAACACCCTCTCCTTTCGTTAACGCGTGCTCTAAGTTTTTATTTTTAGATCAAAAACCTGATAACAGCGATACCGCACAAACAAAAACAAAGACTATTAAGTCTGACACCAAGTTAATAAATTTACTTCGGCAGGCCATTGAGGCCACTGAAGAAGATAATGGATGGGCCGCCCTTGGCCCCGTCGGCGCACATATTTCTAATAAAACATCATTCGATTCAAGAAACTACGGTTATAAAAACCTCAGCAGCCTTCTTAAAGCCATCGATTTGTTTCAACTCAAACGAGGGCCGGGTAATTCATATGTAGTAAAAGACCTACGAAAGAAAAAATAAATATAACAATCGGCTAAAAACAATAACGCCCTTGTGTTATTGCCCTGCAAAATTATGACTAAACGCGCACAGGGTGACAAAAAAACATAGTATCTTTACTGTTGAAAAAATAATTAAAGGCCTATGCTGGTAGATATATGACTGAAAATTCTTGTAAAACGAAGGGGGAGAAAACCGTATCTTGTAAATTAAAGCTTATGCAAGACATTGGGTTATGCAGGAATCTATTTAATTAATGCGGCAAATAGATAAAAGCTATCGTGATCATATAATCAATCGACTATACATATAGGTGGATTTATTAGATGCTTGTTCACGCCACCTCCTAAGGTGGTAACGACTAACCAATAACTTGAGGAATACTTTATGTCAGAAAATAAATGTCCCGTCATGCACGGTGGTGCAACAGAGGTCAGCACATCAAATATGAAATGGTGGCCTAATGCCCTTAATCTGGACATATTGCATCAACATGACAGCAAAACAAACCCGTTAGATGAGAGTTTCGATTATGCTCACGAAGTAAAAACTCTTGACTTCGCTGCACTTAAACAAGACATGCTAGCGTTAATGACCGATAGCCAAGAGTGGTGGCCGGCCGACTGGGGGCATTATGGTGGATTGATGATCCGCATGTCATGGCACGCAGCTGGTACATATAGAATAGCTGACGGTCGTGGTGGTGCTGGCACCGGTAATCAACGCTTTGCACCGATCAACTCTTGGCCAGATAACGTTAATTTAGATAAAGCGCGGCGTCTGCTTTGGCCCATCAAAAAGAAATACGGTAACAAATTAAGCTGGGCGGATTTAATCACTTACGCTGGCACTATTGCTTATGAATCGATGGGCCTAAAAACCTTTGGTTTCGCCTTTGGCCGTGAAGATATCTGGCACCCAGAAAAAGATACCTATTGGGGGTCAGAAAAAGAGTGGCTTGCTCCTAGTGACAACGAAAATAGCCGATATTCAGGTGAGCGAGATTTAGAAAACCCATTAGCCGCAGTTATGATGGGCTTAATCTATGTTAACCCTGAAGGTGTCGATGGCAAACCTGACCCGTTAAAAACTGCACACGATGTACGTGTTACTTTTGAGCGGATGGCAATGAATGACGAGGAAACAGTTGCCCTAACAGCCGGTGGTCACACGGTTGGCAAAACTCACGGTAACGGTAATGCAGCCTTGTTGGGCGCGGAACCTGAAGCCGCTGATGTAGACGAGCAAGGTTTAGGCTGGAACAACAAAACAACACGCGGTATTGGTCGTGATACGGTCACAAGTGGTATCGAAGGGGCTTGGACAACCAAACCAACTGAGTGGGACAACGGTTACTTTTCATTGCTTCTAAAATACGACTGGGAATTGAAAAAAAGCCCAGCCGGTGCATGGCAATGGGAACCGATTGACATTGACGAAGCGGATAAACCTGTTGATGTTGAAGACCCCTCTATTCGACTAAACCCTATTATGACTGATGCCGATATGGCCATGAAAATGGACCCTGAGTATCGCAAAATATCTGAGCGCTTCTACAACGACCCTGCTTACTTTTCCGAGGTCTTTGCTCGTGCTTGGTTTAAGCTAACACACCGTGACATGGGGCCAAAAGCACGCTATATCGGCCCTGAAGTGCCACAAGAAGACTTAATTTGGCAAGACCCTGTTCCTGTTGGTAACAGCAACTACGATGTTGAGGCTGTTAAAGCAAAAATTTCAGATAGCGGCCTAAGTATCAGCGAAATGGTGGCAACAGCATGGGACAGTGCGCGTACTTTCCGCCAATCGGACAAACGTGGCGGTGCCAATGGTGCGCGGATTTGCCTTGCTTCACAAAAAAACTGGGAAGGCAACGAGCCACAGCGGCTTAATAAAGTACTGTCTGTGCTTGAGCCAATTGCTAGCGAAACCGGTGCGAGTATTGCTGACCTAATCGTATTGGCGGGTAATGTGGGTGTTGAACAGGCTGCCAGTGCCGCCGGTGTAGAGGCTTCTGTTCCTTTTACGCCAGGCAGAGGAGACGCAACCGATGAGATGACTGACGCCGATTCATTTGCCGACCTTGAACCTATTCATGACGGTTATCGTAATTGGTTGAAACAAGATTATGCTGTTTCCGCTGAGGAATTGATGCTCGATCGCACTCAATTGATGGGGCTTACCGCACCAGAAATGACCGTGCTATTAGGCGGCATGCGCGTGATGGGCACCAACTACGGCAATAGCCAACATGGTGTGTTTACAGACCGCGTCGGCGCCCTTAGTAACGACTTTTTCGTGAATTTAACGGATATGCGTTATACCTGGAAACCAGCGGGTAAAAACCTGTATGAAATACAGGAACGAAAGTCTGGCGAGGTAAAGTGGACAGCAACACGCGTTGATTTGGTGTTTGGTTCTAACTCAATCCTGCGTGCCTACGCTGAGGTGTATGCGCAAGATGATAACCAGAAAAAGTTTGTTGCTGATTTCATCAAGGCCTGGGTTAAAGTAATGAATGCAGATCGCTTCGACCTAGCGTGATATTTATATTGCGGCTCCCCGTTAAACCCCTTAACGGGGAGCCGTATAAACTATGGAAATAAAAAAGGATTAAAAATATGTCAAATGAAGGCTATCACGAACCTATTAGTGAAATTACAGATGAAACAAGAGATATGCATAGAGCCATCACCTCCCTTATGGAAGAACTTGAGGCGGTAGATTGGTATAACCAACGAGTTGATGCATGCAAAGATGAAGAGTTAAAAGCCATTCTTGCTCACAATCGAGATGAAGAGAAAGAGCATGCTGCCATGGTTCTTGAATGGATTAGAAGAAAAGACCCAAGAATGGATAAAGAGCTAAAAGATTACTTATTTACCGACAAACCCATCGCGCATAAATAGGCAACGCCTAACTAGATGATTTAACTTGGACGGCGCAAAAATGCGCCGTCTGTTATTTAAGGCATTATACAGAAGTGGTTCCACTAATTAGGACAACCTGCTTAGGAGTTATTTTCCCAGTTAATCATGCCGCGATTAACGGCATGATGGTTTCATAATA